>JADZDV010000194.1 GCA_020850915.1 Chloroflexota bacterium
CGGATGAGCGCGCTCAGATCGCCGGGGTGCTTCGGCGTATGGCCGATGTCCAGGACCTGGACCTCGTACTCTCGACTGGCGGGACCGGTCTCGCGCCCCGCGACGTCACTCCCCAGGCAACGCTCGAGGTGATCGAGTACGAGGTGCCGGGATTGGCTGAAGCTATGCGAGCGGCCAGTCTCGCGAAGACGCCGGCCGCGATGCTCTCCCGCGCTATTGCCGGCGTGCGGCGCCACACCCTGATCGTGAACCTGCCGGGCAACCCCCGTGGCGTTCGCGAATGCCTCGAAGTCATTCTGCCGGCTCTGCCGCACGCCGTGTCGCTGCTGCGTTCAGAAGTCGGGGAGCACGGCCGGCCAGAACGGTAGCTTCGCGCCGTCAGCGCCCCTCGCCAGACGCCGCGGAGACGGCAGTGGCAGACCGGTCCCCGCCTCGGCCAAGCACAATCCGTCGCTCCTCTGGCGTGACGAAGCCGATCGCCAGCAGCACCGTCAGGTACGCTAGAGCGCCCAACGGTATCGCGAGCCAGGGATTGAAGGCCCGTACCCAGAGCACCACCCCGGCCATCACCGCCGCCGCGAGGGCCGGTCGCCAGGCGAGCGCGACCAGCGCTCGCGCGGACAGTAGCTCGCGAACGCCGATCCAGAACGGGACCAGCAGCACGACTTCCGAAGCGACGGTGACCATCGCGGCGGCAAGATAGCCGAATGCCGGAATGAGCAGCAGATTCGCGACGAGATTGAACGATGCCGCGATGACGAACGAGACCGTGATCCATCGCTGTCGGCCGATGGAGATCAGCGCGTACTGGGCGATGCCGTTTGTGAAGCTCAGCGGCAAGTACCAGATCAGGACGCTCAGAGCGACCGCCGAGTGCGGCAGGTAGTCCGATCCGGCGAACGCGTCGATCAATGGCGTGGCGAGCAAGGTGGTCCCGGCCGCCACTGGGAACGCGATCGCCAGCAGCGCCCTCAACCCAGTAGAGAACGAGCGGATCAGACCCGCCCGCTCCCCAACCGCCTGACGTGCCATCATCGGGAACAGAGCGAGAACCAGGCTTGACGGGATGACCTGCAGACCGTCTACGAAGCGATAGGCCGTGCTGTACCAGCCGAGCGCCAGGTCTCCAGCCAGCGGTTTCAGGAGTACGGCGTCGACGCGGAAGAAGAGGCTGTTGAGAAGCAGATTGAGCATCAACGGATAGGACTGGCGAAATGTCTCCGGCAGCGCCGAGAGCTGGGGGCTGAGGCGTGGCCAGCCAAGCAAGACCGCGACCAGCAGCCACAGCACGAGCGCAGTGACCAGGTTGCCGGCGAGCGAGACCGCGGCCAGGCCGACGATTCCCCAGCCGGCGATCAGGGCCAGCAGCCCGAAGGTGATCTTCCAGGCAGAGGTCAAGATGGTCACAAGGGCCGGCACTTCGAAGCGCTCCCGCGCCTGGAACAGGGCACTCGCGGCGTTGGCCAACCCGCTCGGAAGCTGTCCAGCAGTCAACAGGAGAATCGCCCAGCGCACCGACTCGTCAACCGAAAGCGTCGTGGCGAGCGGCCAGACGATCGCTGTCGCCAGCGCCACCGCTCCCAACCAGAGCGCGAGCCGCATGACCAGGATCGTGCCAGCAAATCGCCCGGCCCCCTCTGGGTGGCGCACGGCATCCCTCGTGAGCAGCGTGCCGAGGCCAAAGTTCACCAGAATGTCGAGGTAGCCGACGACCGCGACGGCGAAGGTGTACGCCCCCACGCCGGCCGGGCCGAGCACGCGAAATAGGATCAGGGCGAAACCGAGATCGAACCCTTTGTTCAGCAGGCTGGTCGCCATCGGGAACAGGGAGTTCTTGACCACTCGCCCGAGCGGACCGCTGCCGGGTCTGACGGCGAGGCGTGGCCACAGCCAGAACGCTCCCACGAACGCGATCGCCAGGGCGCCAAGCAGGCTGAGGAGGGCGCCCGCCCGGAAGGAGAGCGGCGCGTACGAGAAGACAACGCTGCGCGGAACGTTCGAACGGTGCAGCGCGACCGCCCGGAAGATGCCGTCGGCGCGTAGCAGAGGCTGCTCCTGGCCGTCGACGCGAACCGCCCACCCCGGGGCGTCCAGATCAGCCAGGACCAGGTAGCCACCGGCTCCCGCGGGCACGCGGAGCTCGACTCGGTTCACGCCGTACTCGACCACTGCGACGTCGCTGTCCGGCGGAATGCTCGGCTCGGCGATTGACGACGGCGGGGGCAGATCGCCAGAGAGGCCTTCCAGGACAACCGTGCGCGCCGGGTCGAAGGACGGAGTGCTGAGCTGCCGAAGCGCATCGTCAAGGTCTGTCGCCGCGACCGCGCTGCCGACGACGAAGGCGCGCGGGAGCGAACGCGTGTTCTCGTACACCCGGACCTCGCCATCATAGACGAGCCGCCACTGCTGGAAAGGCACCGTCTCGGTGGTCAGGAGGTAGCGGACGTTGAGCAGGTCCAGGAGCCGTGAGTTGAGCGAACTCAGGCGGAACAGCTTGTCGAACTTGCTGTACAGCAGCCCGGTCTGGGGCTCGATCGCCTCCAGGTAGCGCGCGTAGTCGCGCCGGACGATCGTGTCATAACCACGGATGTCCTGCAGCCCGAACAGCATGCCGGTGTTCGCCGGAAGAAGCTCCTCGGGACCGAACGTCGCGATCCGGAACAACCCGCTGTCGCGCTGGACCGCCTGGACGGACGGCGGCACGAAGCGCAGGAGCGCAGGATCCGAGATGGTGTTGAAACCCCAGCCGGCGACGGCGAGATCCGCTGCCAGGAGCAGTGGCGCGGAGATCGCGGCGATCCGCCAGCGTCGCGATAGTCCGAGCAGCACGGCACCGCTTGCGAGCAACAGTAGAGCGAACCAGGTAAACCCGGCCCACTCGTACGACACGAACATCGCGGGATCCGCGAACGCCAGCCCAGCGGAGCTGCTCCGAGAGAGAAGCCGGGACGCCAGGCCCAGCAGGCTGTCTCGCGCCAGCCAGGCCGCCGCTGACAACAGAACGCAGATCGCCCCGGGAGCCAGCCAGAGCCACGACCGCGGCCTTGCCCTCCACCAGTGGGTACGATCCAGCGAGGCGGTACCCAGCGACGTAGCGCGGGCACCGGCCACCACTCCCTCATCGTCAGGCGCACGGTGGACACCGCCACCTACTCCTTCATCGCCAGATTCCAGAGTGGGACGGACATGGTGGACCCTGCCAGCCCTGTCCCAGAGGGAGCTCGCCCCCAGCCCGCCGAGCACTGCCAGAGACAGGCTCAGCGGGTAGACCCAGCGAAAAGGCGTGTGAAGCTGGCTCACGCCCGGAACGCCGAAGAACAGCAGGGCGTACAGTGGCGTCCCGAAAGCGAGCAGCACGCTCACCAGGCCGATCGCCGCCAGGCTCCAACTCGGCCCGTCGCGGCGGATGGCGAGCGCCACCGCCGCCAGCAGGAGCGTGAGGACGCCGACATACGAGGCACCCTCGACGTAGTTCTTCTCTCCCCACTCCGTGTGGGTGCGAGTCTCGCTCGCACCCGGCCGGGGTTCAACGGCGTGGTCTACCGCTCGTACCGCACCGGTGTAGATATCGAACACCAGGTGATGGCTTGGATTCCCAAAGACGTTTGGCAGCAGCCAGTTGAGTGCGTACTGACGCGGCAGCGCATAGCTCCGGACATCGTCGTACGAGACCTGTCCAGCCCGCACGTTCGCGGAGATCGCCTCAGCAAACGGCACGAGCTGCGCACTGGCCGTCAGAGCTCCAACCCCGACCATCATCAGCAACGCAAGACCGGCGAAGATCGCCTGGGGCCAGGTGCGACCGCCTGACGCCCGCCGGCCGGTGAGCAGCCCCAGCAGCCGGAGGCCGGCATACATGCCGCCAGTAGCCAGCAGGTAAAGGCTCATCTCGAGGTGGCCGGCAAGGAACTGCAGGGCGATGAAGACGGCGCCGAGGGCCAGCCACGGAAGTGATTGGCGCACCCGGTGCCTCGGCTCTTCGGGCGTGCTCGCGAGTCGGATGAGCCGCTCTTCAACCGTGAGCACCCCGGGAAGCCACACGGCGGTACTCACAACCATCGGCCAGAGCACGCTCACGACGAGATAGCTGCTGAGCGAGAACGCGGTTCCCGCGACCAGCGCCCCCCATCGGCAGGCGCCCAGGGTTCGGGCCAGCCAGTACGTCAGGGCGCCCGCCAGCGCGAGGTGCAGCCAGATGAACGGCCCGTAGGCGCGTCCCTCGCCGAGCAGGAAGTAGAGCGCTCCCGGGGGGTAGAGCGAGCCGTTCTGGCCAGCCGCCAGGAACGGCTGACCACTCAGGATGTACGGATTCCAGAGGGGGAGCTGGCCGGCGCGATACGCCTCGCCGGCCAGCCATTTCCAACCGTAGTTCTGGAGAATGGTGTCGGCGATCAGGTGGTTGTTCACCGTGTCGACGCCCAGTTGGGCGGCGAACGGTCGCCAGGGTAGGTAGAGGAACAGGGCGTCAATCGGCAGCAGCACGCCGACGCCAATCAGGGCCGGCCAGAACAGCACGCCGGCGATGACAATCAACCACGCGACCGGCCACCACCGGACTATGCGCTGCATGGGCAGATGCCGCTCAGACCGCGCAGGCGAGGCCAGGCCGCGAGCGCGGGTCAGCAGCGTGGCGCACGCTTTCGATCAGGAAGCCATCCACAATCGACTGAATTCGTACAGCAGGCGCACGCCCACGCCGGTCGCCATGCCTTTCGCCTGGTAGGGAGGCACGTAGGCCTGCGATTCGACCCAGGCGGTTCCCGCGATGTCGAGATGGACCCACGGGATATCGTCCACGAAGTTCTTCAGGAATGCCGCCGCGGTGATCGCGCCGCCCCACCTACCGCCCGAGTTCTTGATGTCCGCGATCGGGCTTTCGATCTCGCGGTCGTACTCCGACCAGAGCGGCAGCGGCCACACTCGCTCGCCAGTGTGCTCGCCGGCGCGGCGGAACAGGTCTATCAGGTCTGTGTCGGTCCCCATGGCGCCGGTCGCATAGTGGCCAAGCGCCACCACGCAGGCTCCGGTGAGCGTCGCCAGGTCCACGATGGCGTCCGGCCGCTGCTCCGCCGCGTATGCCAGCACGTCGGACAGCGTGACCCTCCCCTCGGCATCCGTGTTGACGATCTCCATCGTCTTTCCGTTGTAGGCCCGGTAGACGTCGCCCGGCTTGTAGGCCGAGCCGCTGGGCAGGTTCTCCGTGGCCGCGAACAACCCCACCACGTTGACCTCGAGCTTCATGCGCGCGGCGAGCTGACAGAACCCGATGACGGCCGCCGCGCCGGACATGTCGTGCTTCATGGCACCCATGCCGTCGGCGTGCTTGATCGAGATGCCGCCGCTGTCGAAGGTGATCGCCTTCCCGACGACGGCAAGGGTCTTCGCCGCACCCGGTGGTCGATGTCGCAGGACGACCATGCGCGGCGGCCGGGCTGAGCCCTGGTTGACCGCCAGGATGCCGCCCATCCCCATCTGCTCGAGATCAGCCTTTTCGAAATGCTGGACCTGGATGCCCTCGCGATCCGCTACCTGCTGGGCCTGGTCGGCCAGATAGTCCGGCGTCACCACATTGCTCGGTCCCACGGACAGGTCGCGAGCCAGGCAGGTCGCCTCTGCTGCCTGCTCCGCCAGCTCAACGGCCGGCCTCATCATCTCCAGCTTGCTGCTGTCCTGGTCCACCAGCGCCAGCCGCTCGAGGCGGGGAGGCCGCTGCTCCGTAGTGCTTCGATAGGCGCCACACTCATAGTTGGCCAGCAGGACTCCTCCACGGCAGCGCCCGCCGCGGCCACGGGATCGAGCCCACCGATCCCCGCACCGTGGACGATCGTTGCCAGGGAGCCGACGCGCAAGTCACGCGCCTGCCGCGCCACCGCCGCGGCGGCCACGCGCGCGCTCTCCGGGCGGAACTCGGCCGGACGTCCAAGCCCGACGATGAGGACACGATCGGCTCGCAGTCCCGGTCGCCCCCGAGTGTGGATGACAGAGACTCGGCCGAGCTCCCCGCGAATCTCGCCCTCGGCAATGAGCTGACCGATCAGGCCATCCAGCGCCCGGTCCACAGCGCCCGTCGCACCGCTCGGAGTGGTCACGCCCTCGAACAGATTGACCACCAGGAGCGGCGTTGGGACCTCGGTCAGCGATGCCGCGACCAGCTCAACCTTCAACGTAGCCTCCGGATCCTGCCGGACCCCCAGGTGCGGAGTATACCAGGGGCTCCGATCGGTCACCGGCCACCGGCGGTCTCAGCGACCTTCGAAGAATGGCACCACGTGGCCGAGCAGGGCAGCCACGTCAATCAGGAACAGCGGCGCCACGAGGCCGAGCGAGACCGCTGGCCGACCCGCGTCGGCGAGCGCGGTAGGGCGGCCCCGCGCGGTCAGCCAGGCCACTGCCAGGCCGGCCGCGTGGGTCCCGAGCGGTGCAGGCTGTTGAGTGAGCGCCCAGGCGAGTCCTTCGAGCAGCGCGGCCAACGTCCACCAGCAGGCAAGCAGACGCGTCACGAACCCCGCGGAGAGGGAGCGCCGACGCGCCTCGCCTGAGCTGAAGGCTCGCTCGTCCTCGACAGCCAGAACGGACCAGCCCAGCGCCACGAACACCGCGATTGGCAGGATGGCTGGATAGAGGTAGCGACCTTGCGCCTGGACAAAGCTGAAGTTGTACAGCACGACCTGTCCAGCCACGATCACCAGGCTCGCCATCAACAGCCGCAACCCCCACGCCGTCGGCCCGAGTGGCTGGAGGTGCAGGCCGCGAAGACAGCGCGAGAGCCCGAGGACCGCGAGGGCCAGCAGCAACAGCGCTAGCACGTACAGCCGTGGGTCAACGACGACCGCCATCCAGCCGAACTGTGCCCAGAAACTACGAGACGTCGAGTACAGGAAGAACGCCACCGCCTCGATGCCTGGTACGGGTCGTGGCTGGCCGACGACAACCTGGTCGTGTCGAACCAATCCCAGCGGATCGGTCGGTCCGTAGACCAGTACGCCGCGCACGAACCACCAGCCTGAGAGGAGCGTCGCAATGGCGATCACAACGCCCGCTGACCTCAGACCCGCGCGACTCAGCCGAGGACCACGCGTCTGCCAGCCGGGCGCCGACGTCACAGCGACAACCGCGACTGCCAGCACGACGAATACGTACGTCGTGACCTTCGTGAGCAGCAGCAGACCGGCCAGCGCTCCCAGCGACAACAGTAGCTTGCGCCGGAAACCGTCGCGGACGCCCAGCAACAGGACGAAGAGCGTGGCCGAGGCCAGCAGCTCGCTCAGCGGGTCGTTGTTGATCGTCGCCGACATCGCGGTGTGCATCGGGATGAAGGCCGCCACGCCCGCCGCGGAGACCGCCAGCCAGGGTCGTCGGGGCAGCAGCACGCGCGTCGCCGCGAAGGTGACAACCAGGGTGGCCACGGCGAACGCGACGTTGACCCAGCGCAGCGACACGACTCGCGCGTTCGTGCCGAGCCGCTCCGCGGCACGATAGAACGGCACCATCAGGAGGTAGTAGAGGGGCGGCTGGTGGCCCTCGTAGCGGAGCCGCTCCACCCCCTCGTCCGGCTGAAAGCGCCGCGTCATCAGCCCCCCGAGCAGCGCCTGGTCCCAATCGCCCGGCTGGAGCACCGGGATGCCGCCGCCTGTTGCAAGCTGGCGAAGATAGTTGTAGTGAGCCGGCTCGTCGGGATTGTCCCAACGCGGCGTGCCGAGCACGTAGCCGGACGCCAGCCCCACGAAGAGCACCAAGATGACAGCCAGCGCCAGGCGAGCCGGGGTCAGGAGGCGGCTGGCGTCTCCAGTTTCGCGAACAGCGGGGACGGCCTGGGCAAAGACTGCCCCGCCGGAACCGGCTCGATGTTCCACCCGCGATCCTCCAGCCGATCGTCGAAGCCCAGCAGCTCATGCAGACAGGTCGAGGTGAACGGCAAGTACGGTGAGAGCAGCACCTTCAAGCTATTGATGACGTAGAGCAGGGTTCCCATCGTCTCGGCACAAGCGGCGCGGTCCTCTTTGATCTGTCGCCAGGGGGCGCGCTCATCGAAGAGCCGGTTGCCGGTCTGCGCCAGCGACATGATGTCCCGAAGAGTGTCTTTCAGCTTGACCGCCTCCAACTGGCGGGAGACCTGCGCGAATACCGCCTCGACCCGCTCGACGACCACCGGGTCCAGCGCCTGATAATCTGGCACGCGTCCATCGAAGTAGCGCTGCAAGAATGTCAGCGTTCGGTGGACAAGGTTGCCCCAGGTTGCGACCAGCTCGTCATTGTTCCGCCTGATCAG
>JADZDV010000195.1 GCA_020850915.1 Chloroflexota bacterium
GATGTGAAGAGCTACAACCTGACGTCTGACACGAGCATCCGCAGCGGCCCCCAGCGGCTCGGCGACAGCGCCACGCCTAAGTCGGGCGACCAGGTGGTGGTGGTCACGGTGGATGGCAGCTCAGACGCGATGGCGGTGATCGTCCATCCGACCGAGGGGTTCGGCCCGGCACACCGTTTCGGTCCCCGCTAGCTCCAGCGTCTCGCGGCGCTCCAGCGGCGTCGCGCTCCCTCCTTTTCCCGCGCCGGGGGACTGCGCGGTCCCCCGGCGCTTCACTGCGCCGAGTTTTTCACACAGGGCGGGCAGCTCGGGGTATCCTGGCGCAGGGATCGCGGGGGTGTGCTCCGTGCAGGTCTCAAAAGGCCCTGGCGAGTTGTAACTGGCCGGGGCCGCGCTGTCGCTGGTGGACAGGGCGAGACGAGCGACCAGGAGGGAGCCCCTATGCGCGATCCCGCGGACCAGGTAACGCCCTCGCGACCGATCGCTCCGACGCCAGGGCCGCGGCCAAGGGCCTGGGTCACCGTCCTCCTGACGCTGGTGTTGCTGGCGTTCACCCCCCTGCTCCTCATCCGGCCGGACAGTCCGCTGGTCGCGCTGGAAGAGCCGGCCGCCTCGGCGATCCGCGTCCTGGAGCGCAACGTGGAGCTGGAGGAGGCCACGTCTGGCGGCGGCTCCTGGGAGCGCCTGCTGCTCCTGGAAGACGTGGGGCCGTCAGGACCGGAGGCGAAGCGCCAGGCGATCGACGGCTACCGGGAGCTGCTTGACGCCATCGCCGAGGACGAGCTGCGCACGACGGAGCGTCTGGCGCCCGCGGTGCGAGCGCGGCTGGTGGTGCTCCTGGCCGAGACCGACGGCTGGCCGATCGCGGAGGGGGAGCTGGCGCGGCTGCAGGAGACGGCGGGCTCCGGGTCTACCGGAGCCAGGAGCACGACCACGCAGCTCGCGCAGGTTGTGCGCTACGCGTACGGGGGAGGCACCTCAGGCGGCACACCTCCTCCGCTGCAAGGCGCGCTGAGCTTGCTGACACCACCCCTCGACACGCGCGTGGAGCCCGGCTGGACGACGGAGCGGCTCGTCGCGCGCTACGCGCAACGGGCCGGCGACACAGCCCAGGCCGCGGCCGCGGGGCAGCGGCTGGCCGAGAGCGAAAGGAGCCTGCTGAACCGCGAGCTGGTCCTGGCGTTATCCAATCTGGTGATGCTCGTCGGCCTGCTCGTGGGAGTGGGCCTGCTCGTCCGACGCCGTCCCCTACCGGTCCTGGCGGAGGGCGCGGCGATCGCCCTGTGGTCGTCGGGCGCCGGCTACGCCGTGCTGGTCCGGGCCGCGGCCTGGGGCGGTGCGATCGTGCTCGTGCTGTACGGGCTCGCGCAGCTCGTCAGCTCCGGTCCGGGCAGCGAGCCACCCTGGATGACCCTGTTCGCGGCCGTGCCGATGCTGTGGCTCACCCAGCGCATGCTGCTCACCCCGCGCGGGCGGAGCTTGCGGGACGCCTTCGGGCTCCAGCGGCCGGCCGGCGGCTGGTGGCCGCTGATCGCCGTCACGCTGGTGCTGATCGGGCTCGAGCAGCTTCTGGGCACCGTCTGGACGGAGGCGGCGCTGGCAGCGGGGTTCACCTCCCACTGGAGCGAGTCGCTCTCGGAGGCGATGGTCTGGGGCTCCTGGCTCGTTGCCGCCGCGTCGTTCGTGGACGGAGTGCTCTGGGCGCCGATGTTCGAGGAGATCGGCTTCCGCGGCCTGCTCTACCCGACCCTGCGCGCACGGGTGGGGCCGCTCCTGGCGGCGGTCCTGAGCGCGGGCCTGTTCGCCAGCCTGCACCTGTACTCAGTGCCTGGCTTCATGCAGATCTTCGTCTCGGCCGTTGCCTCGGCACTGGTCTACGAGCGCTGTCGCAGCCTGCTGCCGAGCATCCTGGCCCACGCCTTCAACAACCTGGTCGCCTTCGGCGCGATCCTGCTGCTGTACCGCTAGCAGGTCGTGCGCCGCGAGTTTACTGCTGGCTCGGATCGCTCGCGGACGCGCCGAAGTGGTGACCGATCGTCGCGGCCAGGTCGACAGGCCGCTGGAGCGGCGCGTCGTGGATGGTCTCTTCGAGCCAGACCGTCGTCGCGCGCCGCAGACGGGAGGCCGCGACGTGGACCGCTTGCTCCTTGGTCGCCTGCAGCTCCGCCTGACGTCCCTGGGGGTTGCTCCGTCGGCAGGGGAAGAGCAGGACCGGGGCTTCGATGCGCTCCCAGAGCTGGGAGGGGCGCTGCTCCCACATGGCTCGCAGAATCCGCATGTGATGGGGCCGACGCAGCCAGGGTCGGATCGTCCCGTCCGACAACTGCTCAAAGTGGCCGCGTGAGGCCTGCTCGACCCGCGGGCTCCAGACACCGCCAAGGTCGCCGTTCCGGACCCTCGCGACAAAGCCCTCCCAGGTCAGCCCGTCCAGCACGGGTGGGGCGAGGTCCTGCTCCACGCGCTCCCAGGTCCAGCCGGGCCGCGCGGACAGCTCCAGAAAACCGCCGTCTACCAGGACCGCGCCGGCCGTCCGGTCCGGTCGATCGGCGGCGAACTGGGTGGCGACGTTGCCACCCCAGGAGTGCCCGACGACGACGGCCTGCTCAAAGCCGAGGCTGTCGAGCGTTCGGGTGAGGTCGTCGACGTAGGTGGCGAAGCCGAAATCGTGGTCTGGCCGCTCACTGCGGCCGTGCCCGCGCTGGTCGAGCGCCACGACGCGGAACCGCTCGACCAGGAGCGGCGCCATGAGGTCCCAGATGTAGGACGACGACGCGAGTCCGTGCAGCAGAACGATCGGCTGTCCGCGCCCACCCCAGTCACGGCAGAAGAGGCGAATCGACCCGAGGTCGAGCAGGCGATCGGTGGGCGAGACGGTCAATGGGGCCTCCAGACGGGGTGGTCCGACCCGCGCGAGACGCGCGGCGGCGGCGGTTTGTTTATTGCGTAGCCTTCTCTTGGACGCGCTCGTGCACGCTCGTGTACCGTGGGAGCAGGATGACACAGATTACGGTCTATCCGCCGTATCGGGCGCTGGTGGGACAGGAGACGATCGAGGTGGACCTGCCGCCAGGGACGACGCTGCGAGAGCTGCTGACCCTGCTCGGGGAGCGTTACCCGGCCATGCGCCAGTTTGCCTGCGCGCCGACAAGCGAGTTCCTCTGGGGCCAGCTTATCGTCCACGCGGACAACGAGATCGTTCGGCTCGACGACCCGATCGATCCCGTCGCCCAGTTGGACCTCCTGCCGCCGATCGCCGGCGGCGCGCCAGCACCACGCGCCACAGCACCACACGCTACAGCACCACACGCTACAGCATGAGTCGTCCGCCGTTGATGTCCATCGTGACGCCGTTGACGAAGGAGGCGCTGTCTGAGGCGAGGAAGATGATCGCCGCGGCGTGGTCCTCGGTCACGGCCATACGGCGCAACGGGATCTGCGCGGAGATCTGGGCCACCTGCTCCGGCGTCCGGAACGCCGCCACGCGGGGTGTCAGGGTGGTGCCCGGCGCGACGTTGTTGACGGTGATACCGTAAGATCCCAGCTCGTTGGCCAGGTAGCGCGAGAGGTGGATCACCCCGGCCTTGGCCACCGTGTAGGCCGCGGCCGAGCTGGTGACGGCGGCGCGTCCCGCCTGGCTGGAGATGCTAATGATGCGCCCGGTGCGCTGCTCCTTCATGACCGGCATGACGGCCCGCGCCATCAGGTAGATGCTCTTGAGGTTCAGGTCAATCAGCAGGTCCCATTCGGCCTCGTCCGTCTGCTCGACGTTGTGCACGGCGTGGTAGCCGCCAGCGCAGTTGACGAGCACGTCGATTCGGCCGAAACGATCGAGCACCTGTTGGACCGCCGCGTCCACGGAGGCCTTGCTCAGCACGTCGAGGTGCACGGCGATAGCGTTCTGGCCGAGCTCCGCCGCGAGCGCCCCGGCCTTCCCGTCGTCGATGTCCAGCAAAGCCAGGCGGCTGCCGTTCTCGGCAAAGCCGCGCGCCGTCGTCTCTCCAATGCCGTTCGCGGCGCCGGTGATCGCCACGACCCGGTCGCGAAGCTCGGGGTAGCTCGCCATCGTCGTTCCTCCTCGTGTGCGTGGATGAGCGTGGTGTGCGTCCTGGTCCACAGCAGCCGAGCTGGCTGCCCGGCCCGGCCCGCCAGCCTGGCGCCGGCTCGCGCATTAGCGTCCGGCGCGACGACTGCGAAGTATATAGAGGAAGCAGGAGCGGGCCACGCGAGCATGCGCACCGCGGCTGTGTCATAACAGGGTACCTGCCGCGGTTCGGTCGCGTTCGATAGAATAGGCACCCAGCACACGAGGCGAGGACGACGGAGGCTTCTACGGCAGTCTTTCCCCAGCGGACAGACTCGCGGCATCAGGCGCCGGAGCGAGAGGTCACCCAACCGCTCTCGCTGGTGATGGGCTCCGCGGAGCTGCTCCGCACTCGAACGTCAGAGCTCGACGAGCCGCTCGTCCGGGAGCTCTCAGAGATTCTCGTCGCCGCCGGCCGCGTGGCCGGGCAGACCCGCGGGCTGGAGCGTATCGTCCGCGTCGAAGCGTACGCCGTCCCGGGCGTGGAGCCGCTCCCAAACGTCGCTCGCTCCAGCGAGCCGTGAGCCCCATGCTGCTCGAGGCGCTGGGAGCCATGGTGCTCGCGGGCGTCTCCGACACACTGTACAAGCGGGCGCAGCTCCACGGAACGCGGCCCGCCAGCTTCTTCGTCATGCAGGCGGTCGTCTTCCTGCCCGCGTGCCTGCTCATCGCGCTCCTGACGGGAACGCTGGTCCTCACCCCGGCGGCCCTGCAGCTTGGCGTGCCGGCCGGGCTGTTCCTCTTTGGCGGCCAGGTGCTGTTCCTGCGCAGCCTGCAGCACGGCGACGCGACGATCAACGTCCCGATTTACAAGCTGAGCTTCGTCGTGACCGCCACCGTCGCGGTGCTGCTCTTTGGTGAGCGGCTGACTGTCGTCCGGATTCTGGCGATCGGCCTGGCGGTCGTCGGCGTGCTGGTGCTGGCCGGGGGCGAGAGCGCCAGGTCTCACCGCCTGGATCGGCAGGGGCTGGGCCTGCTGCTGCTTGCCACGGTGTTCTTCGGCCTCTTCCAGGCCTGCTACAAGGGGGGCATGCTGGCCGGCGCGCCGCCGTATACGTTCCTGACGGTCCAGGCGGCCACCTTCCTCGTGCTGGCTGCCGCGGCCTCCTACCGGGAGGATCGGCTGCATCCGACGTGGGCGGCAGTGCTGCACGCCCCGATCTGCGGCGCCTTGCTCACGGCGGGCTACGGACTCCTGCTGCTCTCCCTGCAACAGGGCGACGCGACGATCAGCATCCCTATCGCCCAACTGAGCTTCGTCGTCACGAGCCTGCTCGCCGTGCTGGTGCTGGGCGAGCAGATGACGGGCCGCAAGGTGGCAGGCACCCTGGCAGCCGTCCTGGCGATCGCCCTGTTCAGCCTCGAGTCTCGCTGAGCGCGGAGCCCGCGTCCGGCAGAGCCGTCGGGATGGCGGCGCGTGACGGCCGGGTCAGGCCAGCGTGATGGTAGACTGAAGGGCTCTTCGGCGCCCCAACGGACGTTTAAGTCTCTCGGTAGGACAACACAGTGTGGGCTCATCCCCCGGCCTTCCGCCGGGCTGGAGATCCCACGGGAGACCAGACCGAATGCGTCCAGATACGCCCGACGCGACCAACGAGTGTCAGAGCGACCAGGGCGAGGATCTCGAGCGGCGTCTGGAAGATCGGCTGTCGGAGCTCCATGCCGTCAGCCAGTCGCGGAAGGAGGCGGGTCGTGTCTCCTCCCGCCCCGGCGGCCGCTCCACGCAGACGCCAGAGCTGCTGCTGAAAGCGATCTCCAACATCGCCGCGGACCATGGCCTGCACGTGTACCCGGTGGTCGCGGACAACGGCGTCCTGATCGCCCAGATCGGCCGCTTCCGCCGCTTCTCCCGCCTGCAGGAGTTCTGCCAAGCCGTCCGCGAGCTGTCCGAGCAAGCCGACATCAGCGTCCACCGCGTCCAGGGCGGCTGGCTGGAGGTGCAGCTCGGGGACGTGCGGTAAGGCTCGCGCGAACTGCGCCTGTTCACAGGAATACAGCAAACCAGCTATAATGCTCACATGAAAGCCACGATTGACATTCCAGATGATCTGTACCGCCAGGTGAAAGCGAGAAGTGCGTTAGAAGGCCGCCCTGTGAGAGAGGTGGCGATCGAGCTCTTCCGACGCTGGCTTAGCGAGCAGCCCGGCTCGGCAAACGATCGGCCAAAGCCTTCCGTCGCCGATCTCATGCAAGACTCGTTCGGCATCATCGACTCCGGCGTAACAGACCTGTCCACGAATCCCGCCTATCTCGAAGATTTTGGTCGTGACTCGCTTGGCGATCGTTGACGCCGGGCCGCTCATGGCAGCACTCGACCAGCGCGATCGCCACCACAAATGGTCCGTCCGATTATTCGAAGAGTTAGACGCGCCTCTGCTCGTCTGTGAGCCAGTGTTGGCTGAAGCCATATACCTGCTTCGGCGCTTCCCGCGCGCCCAGAGCCAGCTTCTGCGTCTGGTCGAGGTCGGAGCACTACGGATCTCGTTTTCGCTCTCGGATGAGATCCACGCTGTCGGTGAGCTGATCAACAAGTACGCAGACGTGCCGATGTCCCTCGCCGATGCGTGCGTCGTGAGAATGGCCGAACTGTACGATAACCACAGCGTCTGTACATTGGACTCGGATTTCCAGGTTTACCGGAAGCACGGTCGCCAGTCGATCCCGCTCCTTCAACCACCACGCTGAGCACCGCTAGATGCCACCACAGGGACACGTCAGGCGAGAGCCGGTCGAACAGCACTTTCACGCCCGGGCGACGCGGGTCTGCCGCTCACGGTCAGCCGCGTAGGCGAGACAGGCAAGGATGTCCTCTCGCTCGAGTGACGGGAAATCGACCAGGATCTCGTCGGTCGTCATGCCGGCCGCGAGGTACGAGAGCACGTCGTACACCGTGATGCGGAGCCCTCGAATCGAGGGCTTGCCGCCACGCTTGTCCGGCTCGCGGACGATGCGCTTCTGGTAGCTGGTTATTCCCGCTCCCCATCGGCCGGCACGCACACGCAGTGGGCCGGCTCGATCCGTAGGCTGACGTCCGCGCTGGCTGGCCAGGGGGTGGAAGATGGCCCCTGGGCGCGCAGCATGATCGCGCTGCCCTCGCCCATGGCTACCTGGTACTCCATCAGATTGCCCTGGTTGACCGCTTCGACAACGCGGGCGGGGAAGACGTTCGTCCCGTCAGCGGCCGCGGCGTTCGGAAGAAAGGCGATGCACTCCGGCTTGATCGCCACGGCGTAGCGCTCGGCCGGCACGCCGCCTGACGGCAGGGTGCCGAGCAGCTCCAGCGAGGCTCCGTCTCCGGCCAGCCGGAGGCGGACGCGGCCGGAGGGATCGGGCTCGGACAGCGAGGTGGCCGGTAAGAGGTTAGCGCGGCCCAGGAAGCTCGCGACAAAGGCGCTGCGCGGCCAGGCGTAGATCTCCTCCGGCGCGCCGATCTGCTCCACACGGCCATGGCTCATCACGGCGATCGTGTCCGAGACGACCATCGCCTCGGCCTGGTCGTGGGTCACGTAGACGGCGGTGATATGGAGCTCTCGCAGGAGGTGCACGATCTCCAGCCGCATGCGCTCTCGGAGCTGAGCGTCCAGGTTGGAGAGCGGCTCGTCGAACAGCAGGAGCCGGGGTCGGGCGACGAGCGCCCGGGCCAGCGCGATGCGCTGTTGCTGGCCGCCGCTCAATCGCGTGGCGTTGCGCTGCTCCAGACCGCCGAGTCCGACGAGCTCGAGCACCTCGGCGACGCGCTGCTTGATCTCGGTCCGCGGCACGTGGCGCACCTCCAGCGGGTACGCCACGTTCTGCGCGACGCTCATGTGCGGCCAGACAGCATAGCTCTGGAACACCATGCCGAGCTGCCGGCGCTCCGGCGGCAGGACGATCCGGCGCGGCACGGACGTCAGGACGTCGTCGCCAACGAGGATCTCGCCATCGTCAGGCTCTTCCAGGCCGGCGACGCAGCGCAGCGTGGTGGTCTTGCCGCACCCGCTCGGACCGAGCAAGGTCAGGACCTCACCTTGCTCGACTCCAAGCGTGATGCCGCGGACAGCCTGCTCGTGCCCGTAGCTCTTCCGCAGCCCGCGGATCTGGAGGTATGAGGCCGTCATCACAGCAGCTCCCGATCGGACTGCCACAGCCGGCTGAACCCGAGCTGCGCCAGGAGCAGCACGATCGCCTGGCAGAGCGCCAGGGTCGCCGTGCGAGGCGCGTTCTCGTATTCCAGGAAGCGGAAGACCGCCACCGAGAGCGACTCGATGCCTTCGCGGTACAGCAGCACGGAGATGGAGAACTCGCGGAAGAAGATGATGAACATCAGCATCCAGCCCGCCAGCAAGCCGGGCCGGAGCAACGGCACGGCGATCCGTCGCAGCGTACCCAGCCACGAGGCGCCGGCCACGCGTGACGCCTCCTCCAGCACCGGCGAGAGGGAGAGCAGGACCGAGACGAGGCTGCGCTGACCGTACGGCATGAAGCGCGCGATATAGCCGACGAGCAACAGCCAGATCGTCCCGTACAGCGGCGTTCTGATGAACGCCAGCAGGACGCCCATCGCCATCACGATATCCGGCACGCCGATCGGAGCGATGGTGATGAAGTCAAGCAGGCTGCGTCCCCGCAGCCGTGAGCGATACACCAGGTACGCCACCGCCGTGGCGAGCACCATGGCGAGAGTAGCCCCGCTGATGGCCAGGAGGAAGCTGTTCTTCACCCCGCTCTGGGCGGTCTTGTTGCCAAGGACGTAGCCGAAATTGTTCAGCGTGGCGCTGGACGGATCGAAGCTGCCCTGCCAGGAGCGCGACAGTGCCACGAGCAGGAGCGCCAGGAGCGGCAGCGCGACCGCCAGCAGGACGTACAGCAGGCGAAACGCGAGCGCGGCCCAGCGCCATCGCCCGAGCTTGACCCGGGCTGGTCGATACCCGCGCCCGGAGATCGTGGTGAACTCTCGCGGCAGGATGATCCGCCGCTGGATGAAGAGAAACACGAACGCGGCGATCAGCAGCACCGAGCCGATAGCCGCGGAGAGGTTGTAGTCAGCCGGTGTCCGGGACACCAAGGCGTAGATCTGCGTCGTCAGCGTCTCCGCCCCGTGCGGCGAGAGCAGCACGAGCGGTACGCCGAACTCCCCGGCGCTGGAGACGAGCACGAGAATCAAGGCGGAGAGGATGCCCGGCAGTGCCAGCGGCAGGGTGACCCGGCCCAGAGTGCCCAGCACGCCGGAGCCGCTGATCCTGCCGACCTCCTCCAGGGAGGGATCCATCCGCCGCAGGCCGCCGATGACGAACAGGTAGACCACCGGCGTAAAGAACATGCCATGGACCCAGATGACGCCGGGCACGGTGTACAGGTTGATCAAGCTGGTCGACGTGCCGAACAGCGCGCTGAACGTGACGTTCAGCATCCCGACGCGCGGCGCCGCCAGGTAGGACCAGGCCAGGGCGCCGAGGAACGGCGAGAGGAAGAACGGCACGAGCGTCCACGGCTCCAGCGCGCCTCGCAGCGGCGTGTCTGTCCGGGCGGCGAGCCAGGCCAGGGTCACGCCCAGCACGCCGGCCAGCACCGTCGCTCCCAGGCACACCTGGACGGTGTTGCCGAGCGAGCGCAGCAGGCGCGGCTCACTCAGAAAGGTGGCGTAGTTCTGGAACGAGTAGGCGGCCTCCTGGCCAAACGCCTCCACCATGAAGCTGCCGCGCACGAGCATAGCCAGCGGTAGGAGGATCAGCACCGAGACGATCGCGGCGCAGACCAGCATGATCGGGCGCTCCTGGCTCGCGAGCGCCCGACCAGCCGCCTCGAGCGGGACCGCTCGGATCATCTTGCTGGCGCCGCTGCGCCTCGTGGCGAAGAAAGGGGCCTCAATCGACACCCATGTCCTTGCGGAACTGGTTCTGGGCGTTCGTGAGGTCCTGGGCGGTGATCTTCAGGTAGTCCAGCGGAGCGACCTTCACCTGGTCTGGTGACGGCGCGTACGGCGCGACCTCTGGCGGGGGCTTCAGACCTGCCCGCATGGAGAACTCGGGCTCGTTGTTGATGACGATGGTCTGCGCCTCTTCGGTCATGAGCCAGTTGGCGAACAGCTTGCCGGCGTTCGGATGCGGCGCCTTGGCCAGCACGCCAATCGAGACCGGGACCAGGACGATGCCCTCCTTCGGGAAGGAGAGGCCCATGTCAAGCTTCGGGTCGGCGCGCTTGGCTTGATAGACACGGCTCGGCAGCGCGAAGCTGTAGATGGGGTTCTCGCCGGAGATCGCCTTCTGGACCAGCTCCTCCGAGCGCAGGAGGAGCGCCGGCTCCTGCTTGCTCAGGCTTGGGAAGAAGTCCGGTCCCAGCGCCTTGCTCAGCCCCATGTAAGTGTAGGTGTAGGTCACCCCCTTGCGCACGTCGCCGGTGATAATCTTGCCCTTGTATTCCGGCTTGAGCAGGTCGCGCCAGCTTGCGAAGTTGTCCGCGTCGTTGATCTGCTTCTTATTCCAGCCGATGACGAACGTGTACGCGTTGGGGGTGTACCAGTACGGCGCGGAGATCGGCATGC
>JADZDV010000196.1 GCA_020850915.1 Chloroflexota bacterium
ATGCGACGACCGCGGTGATGACGGGCAGCGGGTCTCATACCCACGGTCGGGTAGCGGCAGCTCCTTGACACTCCTTCGCGCTGCGCGTCAGGCAGTACGAGCCGACACGTTCCGACAGCAGGCGGGGTAGCCCACAGTCCGCGAGGACCGGCGTGGGCGCAGACCACAGGTGGCCAGCACCAATCCTGGGCAGCCCTTGAAACGTATACCACCGTGTGGGGATGACCCTGGAGGACCATCATGCATCTCCGGAACCCTGGACCGCGCAGTGTTGCAGCCCTGGCCGCGTTGGTGCTCGCCGGCTGTGCGACTCCGACTGCCTCGCCGACCAGCACGCCTACAGCTCCCGCCGCGGCTCCCACCGCACCCCCCACCGCGGGCCCGACGCGAGCTCCCGTCGCTGCCTCACCTGCCGCCGGTCCACTGGCCTCGCCGGTTGCGGCCGCGTCTCCCAGTCCAGGAACGCTCGCCCTTGGCACGCTCCAGCTCGGGAGCCTGGCCTTTAACAATCGTGGCCTCGAGAATGCGACGGGAAAAGACGAACTCGAACTCGAGGCGGACGACTTCTACTTCAGGCCAACCTTCATCCGGGGCCGGCCGGGCCAGAAGCTCAAGCTCGAGATCGAGAACGAGGGCAGAGTCCAGCACAACTTCAGCCTCGAGGCCCAGCGGATCGACCAGAACATCGCGCCAGACGGCAAGCTGGAGGTCGAGGTCACGTTCCCCGCGTCCGGGGCCCTGCGGTTCTACTGTAAGTTCCATGCAGGTCAGGGCATGAACGCCGAGCTGCTGGCTGGCGACGCCCAACCCCAGCCGGTTCCTGCCACCCAGGGCGGGCAAGCAGGCTACTGAGCCCCGCTCCGCGCGCTGTGGCGCGACCCTTTGCAGACCCGATTGCCACGCGAGACGCTCTGTCTGCCGGGCATCCACGTGAATCTTTTTCCCGTCTCCGCGCATCTAAGCGTTCAGGAAGTCCGCTAAGAACCGCACTGAGCGGGAGGAACCGTGGATCTACTGACCAGGTTGGACCAACACCGGGCCGAACAGCGCAAGCTGAGCTGGGAAGGAATGTTCAAAGACTATTTCGACCTAGCGCTGACCAACCCGTCTGTCACCCGGCTCTCCCACGGTCGCGTCTACGACATGATCATGGCCGCTGGCGTCGAGGGCAACCGCGAGGGTGAGAAGAGCTATCGCTTCTTCTCCGACGAGCTCTACGGCATCGAGAAGCCTCTCCAGCATCTGGTTGACTACTACGCCTCCGCCGCCCGCCGCCTCGAAGTGCGCAAGCGTATTCTCCTGTTGATGGGGCCCGTTGGCGGCGGCAAGAGCACGATCGTAGCCATGCTCAAGCGCGGATTGGAGCGCCACAGCCGCACCGACGAGGGCGCAGTCTACGCCATCAAGGGCTGCCCGATGCACGAGGAGCCACTCCACCTTATCCCGGACGATCTGCGAGCAGAGATCGAGCAGGAGTACGGCCTGTACATCGAGGGCGACCTCTGCCCCCACTGCCGCGTCGAACTGCGCGACGGGTACCAGGGACGTATCGAAGACGTCCGCGTCGAGCGTATCGCCTTTTCTGAGAAGAACCGGGTCGGCATCGGCACGTTCACGCCCTCCGACCCCAAGAGCCAGGATATCTCAGAGCTCACCGGCAGCATCGACCTGGCCACCATCGGCGAGTACGGCGTGGAGTCGGACCCGCGGGCCTTCCGCTTTGACGGCGAGCTGAACGTCGCGAACCGGGGCATGATGGAATTCATCGAAATGCTCAAGTGCGACGAAAAGTTCCTCTATAACCTGCTCACCCTGTCGCAGGAGCAGAACATCAAGACCGGTCGCTTCGCGATGATCTATGCCGACGAAGCGATCGTGTCGCATACCAACGAGCACGAGTTCAACAACTTCATCGCCAACAAGCGCTCGGAGGCGCTGCACGACCGGATCATCCTGATCAAGATCCCCTACAACCTCCGCCTGAGCGAAGAAGTCAAGATCTACGAGAAGCTCATCCGGCAGGGCGACCTGCTCCACGTCCACATCGCCCCGAACACCCTCCGCGTGGCGAGTGTCTTCGCCGTGCTCTCCCGACTCGAGCCGTCCAAGAAAGCCAACATGAGCCTGATGAAGAAGCTCAAGCTCTACGACGGCCAGGAGGTGGACGAATTCAGCCTCAAGGATGTCAAGGAGCTGCAGGACGAGGCACAACGGGAGGGCATGGACGGCATTTCGCCGCGCTACGTCATCAACGCGCTCTCCCACGCGCTGGCCAGAGACGAGGCGAGCTGTCTGAACCCGATCGACGCGCTGCGCGCCCTCCGAGACGGCCTCGAGCAGCACGCCGGTCTGACCAGGGAGGACCGAGAGCGGCTGCTCAACCTGATCGCTGAGACGCGCCAGGAGTACGACGAGCTGGCGAAGAAGGAGGTCCAGAAGGCGTTTGTCTACTCCTTTGAGCAATCCGCCAAGACCCTCCTCGACAACTACCTGGACAATGTCGAGTCGTTCTGCAACAGGACAAAGCTGCGCGACCCTATCACCGGCGACGAGGTTGAACCGGACGAGAAGCTGATGCGTTCGATCGAGGAGCAGATCGCCGTCAGCGAGAACGCCAAGAAGGCGTTCCGCGAGGAGATCCTGATCCGCCTCTCGTCACTCGCGCGGCGCGGCATGAAGTTCGAGTACACCTCGCATGAGCGCTTGCGCGAAGCAATCGAGAAGAAGCTGTTCGCCGACCTGAAAGACGTGGTCAAGATCACGACGTCCACGAAGACGCCGGACGCCGAGCAGCTCCGCCGCGTCAACGACGTCGTGAACCGCCTGATCGGCGAGCAGGACTACTGTTCGGTGTGTGCCAACGAGCTGCTGAAGTACGTCGGCACGCTCCTGAACCGGTGAGGTGGCAGCCATGACGTTCAGCGTCACCCTCTCTCAGAACGACTGGTCGCTCCACCGCAAAGGGCCAATCGACCAGGCACGCCACGCGGAGAAGGTCAAGGAGGCGATCAAGGGCAATCTGGCCGGGATCGTCGGTGAGGAGTCGATCATCACCGCTGACGGCGGCAAGATCGTCAAAGTGCCCATTCGGTCGCTGGACCTGCCACACTTCCGCTTCAACTCTGGCAAGAGGTCGCACGCTGGACAGGGCGACGGCGACTCGAAGGTTGGCGACGTCATCGGCCAGCAGCCTGGCCAGCAGCAGGGGCCAGGCCGCGGCAAGCAGGCCGGCCAGACGCCGGGCATCGACTACTACGAGGCTGAGATCACCGTGGACGAGCTGGCAGCCCTGGTCTTCACCGACCTTGGCCTGCCGTTCCTGAAGCCGAAGGGTCGTCAGGAGATCGAGTCCGAGACAGTCCGCTTCAACGAGATCCGCCGCCGCGGCATCATGTCCAACCTGGACAAGAAGCGGACCATCCTCGAGAACCTGCACCGCAACGCTCGCGCCGGCCACGCGGGGTTCTACGGCGTGACCAACGACGATCTCCGGTTCAAGACCTGGGAGCGAGACGTCAAGTACGAGACGAACGCCGTGGTCCTCGCCATGCGCGACGTGTCTGGTTCGATGGGCGAGTTTGAGAAGTACATCACCCGGAGCTTTTACTTCTGGATGGTGCGCTTCCTCCGTACCAAGTACAACCAGGTGCGGATCGTCTTCATCACCCACCATACGGAAGCCAGAGAGGTCGACGAAGATGCGTTCTTCAACCTTGGCGAATCCGGCGGGACAAAGGTCTCCTCGGCCTATCAGCTTGCCCTGGAGATCGTCAATGAGCGGTTCAACCCGACCCAGTGGAACATCTACCCGTTCCACTTCTCGGATGGCGACAACTGGGGTGAGGTCGACAACCAGCGCTGTCTGGAGCTGGTCCAACTGCTGCTGGAGCGGTCGAACGTCTTTGGCTACGGCGAGATCCAGGAGGGTGGGCGGCGCTCACTCTCCAGCCTGATGGCGACCTTCAGCAGCGTCAAAGACCCGCGGTTCATCGGCGTGACGATCGCCGGCAAGGACGAGGTCTATCCGGCGCTGCGCAAGTTCTTCTCGCCGCGCGACGAGCTGCTAACGCGGGCGGTGTAGCGAATGACTGCCGACACGCGGACGATGGCGGACCTGGAAAAGGCGATCGGCGAGATCTGGGACATCGCCCAGGGGATGGCGCTCGACCCGTTCCCAGTGCACTTCGAGATGGTACCGGCCACGATCATGTACGAGTTTGGTGCGTACGGCCTCCCGGGCCGCTTCTCGCACTGGACGCATGGCCGGGCGTTCCACCAGATCAAGACGATGTACGACTATGGGCTCTCCAAGATCTACGAGCTCGTCGTCAACAGCAATCCTGCCTACGCGTTCCTGCTGGAGAATAACAGCGTCCTTCAGAACAAGGTCGTCGCGGCGCACGTGCTGGGTCACTCCGACTTCTTCAAGCACAACGCCTACTTCGGGCACACGAACCGCGAGATGCTCGAGACAGTGAGCGTCAACGCCGAGCGGATCCGGCAGTACGAGTACGAGTATGGCCGGGACGAAGTGGAGAAGTTCCTGGACGCGGTGCTCTCTATTCAGGAGCACTTCGACCCGTTCATCCGTCAGCGTCGCGCTCCGACCGTGGACGACTCGCGTCCGCGACGTAAGAGCCGCCCCCAGACCCCCTACGACGATCTGTTCGATATCGGCAGCCACCGTGCGTCGGAGCCTGCGCCCGTCGAGAAGAAGCTCCCCGCGGATCCTGAGAAGGACGTGCTGCTGTTCCTCGCGGACCACAGCGCTGAGCTCGAGCCATGGCAACGCGACGTGCTGCACATCGTCCGCGCCGAACAGATCTACTTCCTGCCACAGATGCAGACGAAGATCATGAACGAAGGCTGGGCGGCCTACTGGCACGCCCGGATCATTCGCGAGCTTGACTTGACATCTGACGAATACCTCCAGTTCGCGACGATGCACGCCGGCGTACTCGCCACCTCGCGCCGTAATGTCAATCCGTACGCGGTAGGCCTCAAAATCTTCGAAGACATCGAACGGCGATGGGACAACCCCACAGATGAGGAGCGGTCCAGGTTCGGTCGGAAGGGTGCAGAAGGGAAGGCCAAGATCTTCGAGGTGCGCCAGTTGGATAACGACGCGTCCTTTCTGCGCAACTATCTGACGAGGGAGCTGGTGGAAGAGCTGGACCTGTACCTGTACCGACTCGTTGATGGGAAATGGGTCATCGTCGAGAAGGATTGGGAAAAGGTGCGGGACGCGATCCTGTCGAGCATGACGAATTTCGGTCATCCGTACATCGTGGTGGAAAACGCCGACCACAATCGCAACCGGGAGTTGTACCTCAGACACTGCTTCGACGGGCAGGAGCTGGACCTGGTCTACGCGGAGAAGACGCTCCGTCAGGTCAACGCGCTCTGGAGACGAACGGTGCATCTCGAGACGGTGACGGAGGACAAGCCTGTGCTGCTGAGTTTTGACGGCCACACGGCCACCTCGCGCGCTTTGTAACGACGATTCGACTGCCAGGCGGCGATGGGGTATACTGGCATACCGGCAGCGAGGCCGTGCAGCGAGTCGCCAGCGCCCCGGGATCGCCGGCCCCACAGAACAACCGGGAGGTTCCAGGTGAGCTTCGACGACGCAGTCGAGCAGGCGATGCGCGAGCAGTGCTCGAGTGCGTCGGCCACAGGGGTGGCGGAAGTCACCCATGCCGACGTCCGCGATCGGTTGTCGGAACATCTCGACGGCGATCTCACAGCATCGAACCAGGAGCGGATCAAGGCGCACCTGGATCTCTGCCCCTCTTGCCGGGCGTTCTTGCGCACCCTCCAGGCGACGCGAGACCTCACTGCCCGGATCCCGGCGAGCCCGCTGCCGGACGCCGCTCGCAAGCGGCTGCTCGAGATCCCCGAGGTCTGATCTCACCGCGGGGCGCTTCGTACTCGCCGTGACCGGGTTTCAGTTCGGACTGGAGCCGGTCCTTCTCAGGGCGGGCGTTGTTGTGCTCCGGCCGAGCGCCATCCTCCTGGTGGCTGGCCTGGCCGTCGGAGCGCTCCTGGCACTCCGTCAGAGTCGCGCTCTCGGCCTGTCCACTCGTGAGTCTCTGGACCTCCTCTCCTGGTGCGCCCTCGGCGCCCTGCTAGGCGCCCGCCTGCTCGACGTCCTCGAGCATCTGGAGTGGTATGGTACGCATCCGATGGCGCTGCTGGACCCGGCCAGCGGCATGACCGCCTGGGGCGCTGCCCTGACGGGCTCCGCGGTCCTGCTCGTCCTTGCGCGCCGCCGCCATCTCCCGGCTGGACGTCTGCTCGACGCGGCGGCGATCGCATTCGTCGCCGGCGAGGCGCTCGGACAGATCGGTCAGGCGCTCTCCGGTCAGGGACAGGGCCGCGTGGCAGACCTGCCCTGGGCCGTCGCATACGTTCGGCCCGACTCCCTCAGCCCCGATCTCGGCGTACCCAGACACCCGGCCCAGCTCTACCAGGCGCTTGCCGACCTGGTCATCCTGGCCGCGCTGCTGCCGCTCCGAGACGCGCCGCCCGGCTCCCGTTTCTGGCTGTGGCTCATGCTGTACGGCCTGTCACGCGCGGCGATCGGCGTCGTCCGCCTCGACGCGCCGTTGGTCTTCGAACTGTCCGTCGGACAGCTTCTCGGTCTGCTGGGCGCCTGCAGCGGAGGGTTCGCTATGATCCTCGCGAGTGCGCGGCGCCGCGCTCCACGAGCGGCCGGCACGTAGTCACGCTATGTTCAATCTCTTCCGAGCCCTGGCTCGACCTCGACGCCGCGTAGTCCTGTACACTCGTGAGCAGTGCTCGATCTGTCATGAAGCGCTGGGCTTGCTTCGGCGCGCGGTGGGTCGACGCGACGACGTGGCGGTAGTGGACATCGAGAGCGATCCCGCTCTCATCCGCCAGTATGGCGTCACGATCCCCGTCGTCGTGATTCAGGGAGGCGAGACGATCGAGTGGCCGTTTACCCTCGCGGATCTGAAGCGCACGCTGGCTCGGCGTTAGAGACCCAGGCCGTCACCCTTGCCGCTGGCCTCCGAGCGCACTGGCTCGCACTGGTCAATGCCGCGCTGACGCTCTTTGTCGCGCTCCCCCTGGCCGCCCCCTGGCTCATGTCGGTCGGTCGCGACGACCTGGCCAGTTGGGTCTATCGCCTCTACGCCACGGCGTGTCACCAGTGGTCATTCCGCACGTTCTTCCTGTTCGGCCCCCGTCCGACATACAGTTATGACGAGTTGAGCGCCCTCGCACCGGGGGCGGCCTATAGTCTTGTCGGCTCCCCGGAGCTCGGCTACAAAGTCGCCTTCTGTGAACGGGATGTCGCTATCTACACCGGCGCCCTGCTCGCCGGCCTGCTCTTCATCGCTCTGCGGAGCAAGCTGCGCCCACTCCGATGGTCACTGTTCATGGCCCTGATCGTTCCGATGGCGCTTGACGGTCTCACCCAGCTTCTGGGTCTTCGAGAGAGCAACGTCGAGCTTCGGACCTTGACCGGCCTGTTGTTCGGCATCGTCAGCGTCTGGCTCGTCTTCCCCCGTCTGGACCTTCTGCTGACCGGCCGGCCGCCCACCAACGAGCGCGCCGTCGCTGTCGATGGACTTCCCGCGTGATGGCCGCGCGCCACGCCGCCATCTACACCCTCACCAACACCGTCCCCTGGATCGGGACGGCCCTCTGGCTTCTATTCGTCCTCTCCATTCCGCTCTTTCTTGTGGGCGCCAACGTCCGCACGGTGACCTTCAGTCCGGGCACCTACCGCGAGGGCTTCGCGAAATACGGCGCCTCACGCGCCACCGGCCTGTCCGACGCGCAGCTCGAGCAGGTCGCCACGCAGCTCATCGACTTCTTCAAGGGTCGGTCGGATCTGCTCGATGTCGCCGTGGAGCGCGGCGGAAGGACGGTGCCGCTGTTCAACCAGCGAGAGATTCAGCACATGGCCGACGTGCATCGGTTGATGCGGGCCGTATTCATGCTGAGCTGGGCCGCGTCGCTGTACCTGGCGCTCTATGCGATCGGCGGGCTGGCGCTCTTTCGCTCGGCCGCGCTCCGGGAGCTGGGCCTGGGGCTGTTGGCTGGCGCGGGCTTGTCAATCGGCCTCCTCGTGCTGATCGGAGTGC
>JADZDV010000197.1 GCA_020850915.1 Chloroflexota bacterium
AAAGGATCACGCAGTAGGAGACTGGCAGACGGATTGGCTGCCAGACGGCGCCGACCGGCAGCCCCTCCTCTGTCCCAGGCAGAGAGAACGCCGGCCGCCAGCGGTGCCGGTCGCCGCTCGGCCCTGAAGCCGGTGACCCGCGCTAGGATCCCGTGAAGAGCGCCTCCACGGACGCCGAGAACACGTCGAGCTGATTGCCGGACAGCGCTGTCCACACCAGCGTCTTCCCATCCAGCGCCGGCTCGAACCGATCATCCCCGCTCGTCACCAGCAGCCTCTCCTGACCCGTCTGCAGGTCATTGCCCCAGACCTCGGGACGTCCCGTGCGCAGGTCCGTCCAGGCCACGTAGCGCCCGAAGACTGCCGGAAGGTATCGCCCTCCATCACCCGTGCTCGAGAGCGTGCGCCTCTCGCCGCTCTCCAGGTTTGTCGCCGCGATATCCGCGGTGCTGGCGAATCCCTCCGCGTAGACTACCCAGGAGCCGGAGATTGCTGGCTGCGCCGCGTAGTGGCTCTTCGTGACCGCGATGTCCTGCCCCGTCTCCGCGTTGTGTGCGAACACGTCGAACAGCGAGCGCGCAGCCCGGCCCTCTGCCCAGACGATCCACGCGCCATCGACCGCCGGCGCCCGACGCGGCTCCGGGCCATCGGCGATCAGTGTCTCCACCCGGTCGCTCAGGGTGAGTACGTAGACCGCCGTGGTGCCGCCGCGGAGATCCAGCCATACCACCCGCGTACCGTCTGTTCGCGGGAAGTCCTGCTCTCCCGGCTGCGCGACCACCGTGAACTCCTGGCGCGCCGCGAGATCGTAGCCGAAGATGTCCCGGTCCTCCCCGCGCCTCTCGGTCCATACAACATAGTTCCCCGCGACATCCGGCCTCGCCGAGCGCAACCCCGTGCTGAGCTGCACCACCTCACCCGTTTCGACATTCGAGACATACACGTCGGCGCTCGGAATCCTGCTGTCCAGATCCCTGTTCGGCTCCTTCGTCCAGGCGACCCAGGGACCTGCAACGCGCGGACTGCTCTCGTCAGCTTCTGCCGCGACCGCCACGGGCGTTGGAAGTGGCTGAGTCTGCGCCGTCGCCCCCCCCGCGAGTGCCAGGCTCACTATCGCTGCCCACGCACCAGACCGCGGCCATCGTTGCGCGACGCTCATCAAGGAGGTCTCACTCTCCGCCATAAGCTCTGCAGACCCTGTCAGCCAACGATCCAACGAATCGCTGCGCACGCGGTTTCGCCGATGGCGGCCAGACAAGCGAGGGCCCCTGGATTTCTCCAGGGGCCCTCATCGAGCGCTCGGATCGACGCCGCGCAGTCAGCCCTCTCGTCTCGCTGGCCTCTGCCTGGCGAGGTTGTGCGACGGTCAGTTCCGTGGCTTCGGAACGCCCGCTAGCAGTTGCGTGAAATCGGCGAACTGGGCGAACGGCGTCATGAAGTGCGCACAGTCACCCTCATCAAAGCACTCGTCGCTCTGGTCCATCACCAGGATGCCGAACGTCGTGAAGCCGCTGATGTCCGTGCCCGGCTTGGGATCCTTGGTGCTGAACTTGATCGCCTTCGGCTCACCAGGATCGCTCAGCTTCTTGTCCGTCAGATCGAACACGCCGAACTTGTCGAGCTTCGCCTCCTGGCTATTGCCCCGCTTGTTGGTCACGAATGCGGTGAACCCACCGTTCGGATCCACAATCGACCTGTTCGCCTTGTTTGCCTTGGACTTCGGCTTGAGCGCTCCGTCTGGACCGAACACGGTGCATTCCGAGCCGTCGAAACTATTGTCAGCCAGCAGGAACACCGAGTAGATGTGCTTCGACGCGAAGATCTGCGGCGGATCGATCTCCAGCATGGCGTTGCGCAGGAAGCCATCCGCGTCCAGCGTCGTCAGCTTCTTCGTATTGCCTGGCTTGACCTTCAGGCTCCATGAGCCATTCGACGCCGACAGCGGCTCCAGGAAGCAGGCATTCGTCGGATCGCCGAAAAGGTCATCACTGCCCAGGTGTTCCGACAGCCGATTGATCGGCACCTGCCGCTGATCGATCGGCTTGGGTGCCGCGTCCGCCAGCCGAGGCAGCGTGAACGTCGCGCCGGCGACGGCCATGGCCACCACCGCGACTAGCAAGCGTGCGCTTCGTCGCATCTTGTAGCGCTCTCCTTACAAGATTCTAAGAGTCCTCGTTCCAGGATGTGCTCGACCGGGACAAGACCCCGTCCTGCGCCGAGCCCTCCTCCGCGCGCGCATTGGGTCGGTCGCTGCTCCAACCCCGTCGTCGCGGTCAGCCGCCCAGCACAGACTCGGGCAACCCAAAGCCCGGGCCCGCTCCACGCTGGCACCAAGGATACACGTTTTTCGCGGCGCGTCAAGTGGCACGCCAGCGTCACACTGGCGCGCAGTCCTCCCTCCGCGCTGTCCCCGCTTCTCTCTGATAACCCCCCACACCCGCCCGGACGACGGGCGCCGATTCAACCTGGCCCAGTCCGTCCTCGGTTGGCGCCGCCAGCCCGCGCGTCGCTGCACGCGCGGGCTGGCGCTTCGCACCCGCCGAACACTTGACACCCGCCACATCGACAGATCGGGGGCGTCCGTTACCGAGCATACACGGATGTCCCATCTCTCCGAAAGTGTCGCCGCGAAACGTAACGGAAACGAGACCAGCTCTGTAAAGACGGCGGGTCACAATCCGGAAACGACGGTGAATCGTCTCGCGCTCGAAGGCGAGCTGGTCCCACCATCCCCCGGCTGCGCGACGACCATCCAGTCGAAGCGCCGCGTCCCTGCCAGCCCGAGCAGCGGCCGGCCTGACGTCGTCGAGACCGCCCGCGCGCGCCTCGCCGTCCGCTTTCCCACCGCACACTCCTGCCCCCGGGCCGCGATCGCCGTCGTGCGTTCTGCCGCTTCGGACGCGCTGTCCAACGAGCGGGTTACAACCCGGCCACACTCCAGCGTCGACCAGCCACGTGCCGTTACGACGGCGCCTCTCCCTCGACCAGGTCGTTCCGCACCCGCGAGACGTGGGCCAGCGTCGCCTCGTACGCCGCCTCCGGGTCGCGCTCCGCCAGCGCCTCCAGGATCCGGCGATGGCTCTCCAGCGACCGCAACGGTCGATCGCCGTTCTGCAAGTACGCCGCTCGCGACTCTCGCAGCAGGTCCATGATGACCCCGAGCAGCCGCAGGACGATCGGGTTGTCCACCGCGATGGCGATCGTGTGGTGGAACAGCGTGTCGTCGTCCGGGAAGCTCTCTCCCCGACGCGCCTTCTCTTCCTGCCGGGCCAGGATCAGTCTTAGCTCCGCCAACTGCTCGTCCGTCACTCGTTCCGCCGCCCGGCGCGCGATCACCGGCTCGATCATCTCCCGGACATCCATGATGTCCGCCAGCTCCCGCTTGCCCGCCACCAGCGCCGAGGCGAACGGCTGCACCAGCTCGCTCGACGACGGCGCCCGCACGAACGTCCCCCCGCCCTGTCGCCCCTCGATCAGCCCGATCATCTCCAGCGCCCGCAGCGCCTCGCGCACGGACGTTCGACTGACCTTGAACGTCTCCGCCAGCACGCGCTCCGGCGGAAGCTGGTCACCCGGTCTGAGCTTCCCCTCGTCGATACACATCTGCAGTTGCTCGACGATGCTCTCGTATATCCGACTGCGCCGCACGGGCTCGAGCCCGCGCCGCTCTGACTGGACCAAACTCTCTCCGCGCCTCCGGACCGCGCAACACGCCCGGATCGATCCGTATGCCAGTCTATCACCCCCCTATCAACCCCGCCAATGACTCCCCTGCGCCGCCCGGCACTCCCAGCACGACTGCACGACTGCACGACCAGTCAGACGAGCGGACGCACTCGGTACAATGAATGAGCTGGCGGGAGGAGTTCATGGCCTTCAACACGTTTCGCAGGCAGGGCGAGCGCGAGCGCATGCTGGGCTACCGGCTGCCGCCCGGGCAGTACGTCACCGACAAGTGGCCGGTCCTTCACGCCGGCTCGGTCCCTCGCTTCGACATGGCAACCTGGGACTTCAAGATCTGGGGCCTCGTCGAACAGCCGGTTCAGCTCACCTACGACGAGTTCTTCGCACTGCCACGCAAGACGGTCACCTCGGACATTCACTGCGTCACACGCTGGAGCCTCTTCGACAGCCAGTGGGAGGGCGTCCCCGTCTCGGCCATCCTTGCGCTGGCAAACGTCAAGCCCGAAGCGCGCTACGTCCTGGTCCATGCCGAGCAGGGCTTCACCACGAACCTGCCCCTGGCCGACTTCGATCGACCTGAGAACCTCTTCGCCTTCAAGCGAAACGGCGGGGACATCTCTCCAGAGCACGGCTGGCCATTGCGCCTCTTCGTGCCACACCTCTACTTCTGGAAGAGCGCCAAGTGGGTGCGCAGCATCGAGCTGATGGCGGAAGACAGACCCGGCTTCTGGGAGCAGTACGGCTACCACATGCGCGGCGATCCCTGGGCCGAGGAGCGCTACGACTGGCAGTAAGCGCCAGGAGCACCAAT
>JADZDV010000198.1 GCA_020850915.1 Chloroflexota bacterium
GGCCGGTCCAGCTCCAGATCCCCTGCGACGTCCAGGCCACCGAGGAGGACGTCACTATCCTTCCGCCACCCAGCTACACGCCGCCAGCCGGCGACGAGCTACTTGTGAGCCGCGCGGCGGACCTGCTTCGCGCCTCGAGCCGCGTGCTCATCTACGCTGGCGGCGGCGCGAACCGCTCCGTCGCCACCGAGGAGCTGATCGCGCTGGCGGAGCTGTTCCAGGCGCCGATCGTCACGACGACGAACGGCAAGGGTGTCGTGCCGGAGGACCACCCGCTGGCGCTGGGCGACGCCTGGGCCAAGGACGCGCCAGCCCACCGGTTGTTCGAGGAGGCCGACGCGGTGCTGGCCGTCGGGACGCGCTTCCAGGCCACCAACACGGCCCGCTGGTCCATGCCGATGCCGGAGCGGCTCGTTCACGTGGACATCGACTCCTCGGAGCTGGGCAGGAACTACCGGCCGGCCATCGGCATCCAGGGCGATGCGAAGACCGTACTCCGCCAGCTCTACAAGCGGCTGGCCGGCAGCGTCCGGTCGAACGCCGAGCGCGGCCAGCAGATCGCCCTGGTCAAGGCGGCCCAGCGCCAGTACGCCCTGAACAAGGCCCGCGCCCCAATGGAGGTGCTGGACACCGTGCGGAGCGAGCTGGCGCGGGACGGCATCGTCACCACGAACAGCCTGATCGGTTTCTGGGCCAACCGCTTCCTGCCGATGTACGCGCCCAACACCTTCTTCGCCCCCGTCGGCTTCTCGACTCTCGGCCTGACCCTGCCGATGGCGATCGGTGCGAAGATCGGCAACCCGGACCGCCAGGTGATCGGCCTGACCGGCGACGGCTCCTTCCTGTTCAGCCTCCAGGAGTTGCACACCGCCGTCTGCGAGGGCGCGCCGGTGGTGATCCTGGTCTGCACGGACGGCGCCTACGGTTCGATCAAGTTCCACCAGCGCCGCCGCTTCAGCGGCCGGTACGTAGCGGCCGACTTCCCCGCGCCGGACTTCGTAAAGTTCGCGGAGTCGTTCGGCGCCCGGGGCGTCCGCCTGCGCGGCACCTCGGATCTGGCCGAGGCGGTCCGGGACGGTCTGAACGCCGACAAGCCGACGATCATCGAGCTGTGGGGCATCCCCCTGGCCGAAAGCTCCCCCTTCCGCCACATCGGCTGATGGTGCCGGAGCGCCAGCCCCGGGCCGGACGAAGGGCGCGTCGTCCGGCCCAGCCGCGGTGACACTCCCAGCCGCCGAGCCGGCCGACGCGCGGGCCGCGGCGATCGTCGAGGAGCTACGGACGCTCGCCAACCCGGCCAACGTGGCGGGCATGGCGCGCTACGGGATCCGGTCGAGAGTCATCTTCGGCGTGCCCGTGCAGACGTTGCGTGCGATGGCCAGGCGCCACAGTCGCGACCATGCGTTGGCCGAGGCGCTCTGGGCGAGCGGCGTGATGGAGGCTCGCATCCTGGCGACACTGACCGACGTGCCGACACGGGTGACCCTCGAGCAGATGGAACGCTGGGTGGCGGACCCGGACTCCTGGGCGATCTGCGACGCCTGCTGTGGCAACCTCTTCGACCGCACGCCGTTCGCCCATGACCGAGCGCTCGCCTGGAGCAGTCGCGAGGAGGAATACGTCCGCCGGGCCGGCTACGTCATGATGGCCGAGCTGACGGTCCACGACCATCAGGCGTCGGACGAGCGGTTTGCCGACTTCCTGCCGGTCATCGTGGCCGGAGCCACAGACGAGCGCAACTTTGTCAAGAAGGCCGTCAACTGGGCGCTGCGCCAGATCGGCAAGCGCAGCCTCGCCCTGAACGAGCGGGCCATCGAGACCGCCATCGAGATCCAGCGGCTCCCCTCTCGGAGCGCCCGCTGGATCGCCGCGGACGCTCTCCGCGAGCTGCGCAGCGAGGTCGTCCAGCAACGGCTGCGCTCCCGAGCGCTCGGCCGCTAGACCTCCAGGTAGCCGCCCGCTACAGGCTGGCATGCCCCCAGAACCGCTCCGGCATTCCCGTTAGCTTGCGCAGGCCAAGCTCCGGGAACGACATCAGGCGCTCCATCTCCACGTAGGTCTCTTCGAGCAGCGCCGCCTGGTCGATCCGCGTCGGCCGACCGCTCTCGATGACCTGCTGGCCGTCCACGAAGACATGCTCGACATCAGCCCCGGTCGCGTAGTAGACGAGCTGGTGGACCGGCATCGTCAGCGGCGAGAGGTGTGGCTTGAAAGCGTCCACAACGACGAGGTCGGCCTTCTTACCGACCTCGACCGAGCCCAGCTCGCGGTCGAGGTGAAGCGCACGGTATCCGTCGATGGTGGCCATCTCGAGCACCTTGCCTGGCGGCAGTGTGTGGTCGGAGTGAGTGCGGTGGCGCTGGAGGCTGATCGCCATCTTCATGTCGAGGAACGGATCGCAGTTGCGGTCCATCTGCGGTGCGTCGCTGCCCAGTCCCACGATGACGCCAGCTTCGATCAGCTCCACGACCGGACAGGGCTCGCCATACTCGAAAAGCCGCCGCGCCCTCGGATGGTGACCAACCCGCGTGTCTGTCTCGGCCAGGATGTCGATCGAGCGCTGACTGATGCCGCTGACGTGCGAGAGGATGGTCCGCGGGCCGAGCAGGCCGAGGTTGTCGTCGTAGGCGTACTCGATGGCGTTGCCGTACGCGGCGCACCAGAAGCCGAGGTCGTACTTGTCCATCAGAGCACGGAGCGCGACAGCCTGGGGGCGAGAGTACTTCGCCTGCTCCGGGTCGTACATCGGATCCTGCGGGTTCGGGTTCATGAAGCGCGTGCCGCCGACCGAGAAGTCGATGAGCGGGCTCGGGTTGACTCCGGCGTGGGCCAGCACCGCGTCGCAGCTCTCCATGACCTCTTCCAGGCTGACCTGGCGCTCGATCCGTTCTTCGTTCAGGAAGTCGACACAGGTCTTCGGCCAGGGAGGGCGGGGCGGTCCGACGATCAGGCGAGCTCGAATGCCAAGATCCTCGTAGGCGCGCTGTGTCTCCGCGGTGTAGCGCGGATGGTCGAGCCGCGGCGTGGCGACGCCCGCGCGGGAGAGCATCATCGTGCAGCCGAAGCGCAGACGCTCGAGGGCGTGGACCTGAGACTCCACGTACCACCAGCGCGGGGAGGTGTAGCGGAAGGCAATGTCGTCCACCAGGTTCCGCCAGGCCGCGCCGTCGATCGCCTCGCCGATGCTACGGTGCATAGCGGCGCCGCTGTGAGCGTAGAGATCCACGAGGCCGGGGAGGACGATCCTTCGTCGGCCGTCGATCGTCTTCGTCGCCGCGTGTGCCGCCCGCACGTCGGCCGTCTGGCCGACAGCGACGATCCGGTTGCCCTCGATCGCCACCGCGCCGTCTTCAATCACCCGGCGGGCTGGATCCATGGTGATGACCGTCGCCCGCTCAATGAGGATATCAGCCATAGCCTACGCTCCTTCCGCTCGCAGCCCTTCGCCGCGCGGCACGCCGCCACGAACGGGGTTGCCCGACCTGGCCCCCTGGCGCGAACAGCATACGCGCTTGCTTCGGTCGAAGCAATCCACTTGACAGCCCGAGCGGTCCGCCCGTAGCCTGGGCGCTGCAACAGTCAGCTTGGCGATGGAGGGTGCATCCATGTCACGGCGACAATCGTCCCGCTGGTCCAGCCTGAGCGCGGCAGCGCTCGCGCTGGCGATTCTCTTCTGGCCAGTCCTGCCCAGCGCGTGGGCCGCCGACCCGCAGCCGAGGCGTGGCGGGACGCTGATCGTCGGCCTTACCGACGCCCCCGTCGATATCAATCCCGGCATCCGGGCCAGCGTCCCGACGCTCGTCGTGGGAAGCCAGGTCTACGGCACGCTCCTACGCCAGGACCCCAACGGGGATCTTGTGCCGGACCTCGCCGAGCGCTGGGAGGTCAGCAAGGACGGCTTGACCTACACCTTCTACCTGCGCAAGAACGTCAAGTGGCACGACGGCGAGCCGTTCACCTCGGCTGACGTGAAGTTCAGCTTCCTCGAGGTGAGCCGCAAGTTCAACAGCGTGGCGCAAACCGCGCTCGGTATGGTCGACTCTATCGACACGCCCGACCCCAACACGGTCGTGATCCATCTCAAGTACACCTACGCGCCCTTTCCCCTGGTCGCTCATGGTGACAGCCCACACGCTGATCCTGCCAAGACACCTCTACGAAGGCACCGATCCTAAGCAGAACGACTTCAACTTCAAGCCCGTCGGCACCGGGCCGTTTAAATTCGTCGAGTGGGTCAAGGGCGACCACATCTCCTTCGAGCGGAACCCCAGCTACTACAAGCCGGACCTGCCATACCTGGACCGGCTGGTCTTCAAGATCATCCCGGACGATGCTTCGCGGGTAGCCGCCCTCCGGAAGGGTGAGATCGATTATCTCGTCTACGCGGGCTTCCCACCCTCTGCCTACAAGGACCTGAGCCAGGCGGACGGCGTCTCCGTGGTGGTGGACCGCAACAGGCCGTCTTTCGGCATGGTCAAGATGTTCATGAACGTCCGCCAGCCGACGCTCCAGAGTCCGGACGTCCGGCACGCGATCGCCTATGCCATCGATCGGCAGGCGATCGTGGACCGGGCACTGGAGGGGCTCGCCGATCCTGGCTCCGGGCCCATCTCCTCGCAGATGAAGACGTTCTACAACCCGGACCTGCCGAAGTACCCGCCGAACGCGGCCACGGCCAATCAGCTCCTGGACCAGGCCGGTTTTCCGAAGAAGCCGGACGGAAGCCGCTTCGATCTCCGATTGAGCTACCAACGCGCCGGCGAGAGCGGCGCGATGAACGGCGCGGCTGAGATCATGCGCGAACAGTTGCGACCTGTTGGTATCAATCTGGTCCTCCAGCCGCTCGACCTGGCGGCCTGGACGGAGAGCGCCTACATCAAGTGGGATTTCGACCTGACGCTCGGCTCGTTCCAGACCGGGCCCGATCCCGCCTATATCGCCACGAACTACCTGAGCGCCAACATCGAGCGGCGCCAGGGCGGCAACCTGATGGGCTACAGCAACCCGACCGTGGACCAGCTCTTCAAGCTCGGCGAGCGAGAGATCGACAACTCCAAGCGGGTTGGGATCTATAAGGAGCTCCAGACAGTGATGGTGCAGGACCTGCCGGATATCGGCCTGTGGGAGAAGGTGGCGGTCTACGGCTTCCGAAAGACCGTCCACGGCCTGCCTGGCGGGGTCAATCACCAGGAGCCGTACGAGGCCATCTGGCAGGAGGCGGCGGGAGGCCAGCAGCCGTCCGTGCCGACGACCTATCTCGCAGTGGGAGTGCTCGCCTTCCTGGCGATCGGCGCCCTCGCCGTGGGACGGGCCCGGGCCAGGCGCCGCCGGACATAGCAGAGCCGATCGTCAGCGTGAGAGCACCACCGGTGCATCGTGGGTCTTCCGGGCAGCGACGCTTGCGAGATCGTCTCAGACGGCCAGGAGCGCCTCGAGCGACCTCCGGGTGAGCTCGGATCGAGACAGCTCAAGATTTGATCGCGGTGGCCATGTGCGCCGGCACGGACAAGGTCACCGCGCCGTCCAGCGGCGACGAATTGCCCCGGTGAACGCGCGGCTGCCCCGATCAGCCGCTGGACCAGCGCGTCA
>JADZDV010000199.1 GCA_020850915.1 Chloroflexota bacterium
AGGACGTACTGGCCTGGTGGGAGGCTGGCGATGTCGAGATTGCGCCGCTGGGCCACTCCCGCGCCGGCGGGCCAGGGGGCGTCGTACCAGGGCGGCAGGAAGCGGTCGTCGCGGCTCCAGACGGAACCTCCGCCGGATTTCGGCCAGAGGTTGAGCCGGACGGTGTAGGGCTCCGTCAGCGGTTGGGCGGCACGCCAGCCAAGGTCGAGCACCAGGCTACGCTCGGCCTGGCTGGTGTGGAGGCGCGTCGATTCCAGGAGGATTCGATCGCCGAACGTGGCGCCCGCGCCGGCGGCGGGCTGCCACCAGGTCATGCGCGGCATGAGTGCCAGCAGATCGCGCCTCACGTAGACGGCGCGATTGCGATCGTACATTCGTACCAGAGCGTAGTCACTCGAGAGCCAGTGGCCAAAGCCCGAGAGGCGTTGCATCCGGAGCGCCCAGAAGACGACGACGGCCGGGTGGTGCAGGCGGGTCTGGGAGATGATCTCGTCGTCGGTCAGCGAGTGTGAGCGAATCCGCGTGTCAGAGACGTCTGCGAGTCGGGGCGGCAGAGGGCGCTGGGAGAGCCAGGAGAGCCAGGAGAGGTCAGTCACGATGAAATCGTCTGGCGTTGCGACGGCCGCGATGATGCGGAGAGTCTCCGCCATGTTGCCGTCCGAGCCGAGGGTTGGGCTGCGCTGGGTCACGATGGAGCGATCCGTGGAGGCGACCCATGGAGTGCCGAAGAAGAGCCAGACGAGAGCGAGGGCAGCAGCAGCACGTGTCAACAGTCTGTTCGGCAGCCCCCTGGCCGCGAGCGACCCGACGGTGGAAGCCCGAGCCGGCGCGGCGAGCAGGATGGTCGGCGGCAGCAGGTAGAGAGCGTGCTTCTCCGAGAGCGGCGAATAGTAGACAAGCATCAGCACCGCGGCAAGCGCCCAGGTCAGGAGGACCAGCGCGGTGTGGCGAGAGCGGCGCCACAAGAACGGCAGGCCGAAGAGGCCGACGAGCAGCCAGGGCAGGTCGAGCTGAAACGCGCGCAAGGCCAGCCGAGCGTTGCCCCCGATGGACCAGGCCTGGCCCATCGCCCCCAGCCCGGCGGCCTGGACGCGATAGGTGACGAACTGATCGACCAGCGAGGACGGCCCGATCGTCACAAGCGAGGCGAGTACCACGATCCCACTGGTGACGCCAAACTCAAGCAGTACCCGCGATCGCTGGGCGTTCAGTCGAGGCAGGAGCAGCAGGAGGACGGGCGGCACCGCGACCACGGCCATAGGCTTGAGCAGGACGCCCAGCGCGAAGAGCGCGGCCGATAGATGCAGGTCCCGCGGCCGCGCCTCGCGGTTGAAGCGGAACAGCAGATAGACCGCCAGGAGCGTCGGCGTGATGGACGGCAGCTCCGCGAGCGCCAGGCGCGAGTGTTCCAGGTGGAGAGGACTCGTGGCCGCCAGCAGGAGCGCCGCGAAGGCCGCGCCCCTGCTACCGACCTCTCGCGCGATCAGCGCCAGCGCCACCAGGCTCACGCCGCTGGCAAGGAGTGCTCCGAGGCGGGCCGCGGCGACCGTCGCCCCGAACAGCGCATAGAACGGGTAGTAGTAGTCCAGGAGCAGGGGTCCCTGAGAGGCGTAGATGTCCCGGAAGGGCCGATAGCCGTCGCTCATCAAGAGGAGTTGTCCCATGCGGATGCCCTCGTCATACTCGTTCCCGAAGGAGCTCGGATCGAACTGGCTGAGCTGCCAGAGCCGGACGGCGAGCGCCGCGGCGGCGGTGATCCCCATCACGCACGGGATGATCGCCGGCTGGCCAAGGGCAGCGAGGCGTGCCCGGAGCCTGGCCGGCCAGGGGCGGAGCAGCAGGCAGCCGGCCTGCCACAGACCGCCCAGGCCCAGCACGGCGATCAATGGCTCGAGCGGCGCGCGATAGCGCGCGACAGCGCCGTCCAGGACGACCTGTGAAGTTGCGAGCAGCACGACCGATCCGGCTGCGCAGAGCACCGCCAGGGCCACCTCTCGCCGACCCCAGCGCAGGCTCAGGATGGCGCCGAGCAGCGCCAGAACCGGCAGCAGCAGCTTCAGGCGCGTAGGCCGGTACAGGTTCAGGGTCCACTCGACGGTCGACCGACTGATCGCCGAATCCAGCAGCGGCTGACGCGGCAGCACCAGATAAGCTGGCGAGCGGTCCCATCCTGAGACACCAGCGTACACGGTTCCCGTGGAGCGCTCGTCCTGGCTGAAAAGCTCGAGCAGCAGGGACGGTGTCTCTGCCAGGAATCGGCTCGGATCGCGCGCGATGGCCTCGAGCGCGAGCTGCTGGAGCAGCCGGTCCGTCTGCTCCTCGCCCAGTCCGAGCTCCGTTCTGACTTGATCGCGCACCTGGCCGGACGGTGCATGTCGCGCGGCGCCGGCCTGGATGATGGCGCGGGCCCGGGCGCGCACAGGATCGGGGTCTCGAGGCAGGTCCGATCCGTCGAAACGGAATGGCGTCCGTGCGTGCTGGATCGTCCTGGCGAGCAGGCTCTCGCCGGGCGCGCCACCAACGGAGAGCCTGCCGTACGTGGCCAGATTGCGAGCGGCTACCGGAAGGACCAGCACGGCGGCGCACGCGATGACGAGACCGACGCAAACGAGACGCGCGCGGCGGCGCGCGGCCGACAACCAGACCGAGAGCAGCGCGATGGGGGCGAGCACCTGGCCGACCGGACGGACGAGGACAAGCAGCGCCAGGACTGCGCCGAGCACGGCGGCCGTCTGGCGGGTCGGACGCCCCAACACGCTCGCACCCAGGTGGAGCCAGCACAACAGGAGCACGGTGAACAGAGGCTCCGTGAGGACGGCGTGCTCGTAGGTGAGCTGCTGGCTGGAGAGAGCGACAAGCAGACCGGCGCCGACGCCGACCGAGCGGCCGTACCAGCGGCGACCAAGCCAGTAGGTCAGGAGCACGCTCGTGACGCCTAGCCCATGCTGGAACAGCGTGATCGCCGAGAGCCCGCCGCCCCTCTCGAGCAGCGCGACCAGGAGGAGCGGATAGCCAGGGGGGCGTTTCAGGCGAAGCTGAAAGCCGTCCCCCCGGAACAGCGACACCGCTGGATCGAGATAGCCGGGGCTGTCTTCGAAGAAGAACGTGGGCGCCCCGAGCTGGACGATCAGACGGGCGGCCAGCGCGACGAGCGCGAGCAGCGTTCCGAGCAGCAGGTCCGGGTGCCGCCGAAACCAGGCGACGAGCCGCTCCGGGGGGCGGAGCCGTCGAGCCGCCCGGCGGGAGAGCGCCAGCAGGCGTGGCATCGCCCGGGGAGCGCTCGAGGCCGTCGCTGGGGATTCGGTGGTGAGGGTCATCAAACGGCTCCAGAACTCGGCTCCCGAGCACGCTCCGCGACTATACTGGACGTTCGCCTCGGCGCACACCGAGGGCGACGGCAGCGCCCGTCGGACGTCCATTCCGGTACGATCAGCGCGAGCCCGAGCCGCGCCGGGAGCTGTGGGCGAGGTCTCGAGTGTATCGGCCTGGGCGCACTGAGGAGGAGCTGTCGTGCCGCGCATTCCGAGCGAAGAAGAAGTCCTGGGTTACGCGGAGAAGGTCAGCAACTGGGGCCGCTGGGGCCCCGAGGACGAGCTGGGCACGTTGAACTTGATCGCGCCGGAGAAGCGGCTGGCCGCGTTCCAGAGCGTCCGCGAAGGGTTCAGCGTCGGCTGTGCACGGCCGATCATGCACGAGGGCGCGGGAGCGGCCGACGTCCTCTGGCAGCCGCTCCACTTCATGCTGCGCTCTGGCGAGAACGACGCTTCGACCGGCGCGGCTGATTTTGTCGGCTTTGCCTTCCACGGGCTGACCGTCTCACACGTGGATACGCTGGCCCACCAGTTTCTCGGCGAGCACATGTACAACGGCCGCGAGAAGTCCACGACCACGACCGAGCAGGGGGCCGTGGCCTGCTCAGTCGAGACGATGAAGGACGGCCTCATCACGCGCGGCGTGCTGTTCGACATCCCTCGGCTGAAGAACAAGCCCTACCTGGAGGCTGGCGAGGCGGTCTTCCCGGAAGATCTGGAGGAGGCCGAGGCGGCGCAAGGCGTGAAGATTGGCGAGGGCGACGCCCTGCTCCTCCGGACGGGCTGGTACAAGCGTCGCCTGGAGCAGGGGCCGTGGCACATCTGGGGTGAGCGGCCCGGACTGCACGCCGCGACGATCCCCTGGCTGCACGAGCGCGGCGTCTCGATGGTGGCCGGTGATGCCGCCCAGGACGCTGTGCCGTCCGGGTATGAGCGCTTCCCGATGCCGCTGCACAACATCGCCATGACGATGATGGGGCTCTGCCTGTTCGACAACCTGCAGTTCGAGGATCTTGCGCCGGAGTGCGAGCGCCGCAAACGCTGGGAGGTCCTGTTCATCGCGGCGCCGCTCCGCATCCGCCACGGGACCGGCTCGCCGACCACGCCGCTCGCGGTCTTCTAATCGGACGCCCTGTGACCGTCTCGGATGTCCCGAGCAGCCCGGCCATTGCTCGGGAGGGCTGCTCGGGTCGGTCGTAGGTCCTCCGCGAAGAGCGCGCCGTTGGTGGCCGCGCGCTAGTCCCCGTTCTGGCGATGCAGGACGCGCTCCTCGTGCTGGACCTGGCGCTGCGACGGCTCCGGCTCGCCTCGAGAGGGTCGAGCGGTCTGTCCGCTGTCGGACAGGCCGCCGATGCGACGGTAGATCTCCGGCACGCGGTCGTTCACCAGCAGGGTGAAGACATCCGGTCGGTTGTAGCGACCGGCGAAGTCGTGAACGACTTTCTCGTGGACGCCCTCCTCGAGATCAACGTCGGCGTAGAGAATGCCCTCCTCGGGACCCGTCGGGCCAGCGCTACAGCTTCGGCGGAACGATCGGCAGTAACAGGTAGCTCTGGTGGTGGTCGCCCGTGTAGATGGTCACCTTGCCGCCAAAGACGTCCGCCGGCCGGTCCTGCGCGTCATCGTGAAGGAAGGGGCCGCAGCCGCGCGAGGCGTAGTGGAAGCTCTTCGCGAAATCGCTCAGCGGACCGGTGTACTCGTAGTCCTTCCCACGCACGGACAGTGCCACGCAGTAGCCCGGTGGCACCACAATGCAGGTTGGCCAGATCTCCACCTCCACCTCGTACACCTCGCCCGGCGTCAAAGGCTGCACCTCGTTATGGGTGTGGTACGGGCGGTAGGGCAGGGACTTCACGGGGTCCAGCTTGCGGCGGGAGGCGCGGAGCCATCCCTGGGCGATCGGCGTGTTGGGATCGAGTGCGCCCTGGAAGGTCACCTCGTTGCCAGACGGGTCGAAGACGTTGACCACCAGGAAGAGGTCGGCGTCGCTTGTCGTCGAGCTGATGAACAGCTTCGCGGCGATGGGACCGGTGATCTCCGTCTCCTGCTCGATCGTGGGCAGCCAGAACGTCAGACCGTCGCCCAGCGCCTCGTACTCGACCTGGCCGGCCGCGGCCGGGGCGTCGCGAGACAACGACTGGTCGGCAGCGTTGAGGTAGAGCTTCGTCCACTGGGTGCGCGGGATCGGCCAGTCATCCTCGGCCCGTAGCTCGAACCGCTCGCCCGGATGGCGAACGTTGAGCTGAACGCGCGGCTGCTGCTCCCAGCCGTTGTCCTCGCCCTTGAGGAAATGGTCGAAGACGCGCCGCTGAAGGTCACGGCCGTACCGCGCGTAGAACAGAGACCAGTGCGTGTCGCCGTGGACCTCGAGCCATTTCTGCCGCGAGCTGGCCTGGAGGAAGCCCTCGAAGTTGCCGCGCGGGTGCAGCCCCTGGCCGCCCCAGTTCGCGGCAGAGAGCAGCGGCACTTCTATGGCCGGCAGGTTCGCCGAGCGGACCTGGTGCCACTCGTCGGCCAGCGGGTGGGCGCGAAGCTCGCGCACCATGTCGATGCGGTTGGCTGCCAGCTCCTCCTTCGAGTGGGTGACAGGCCCGGCGACGTGCTCTCCGGTGACGGCGCCCTTCCGGGAACGCTCACCCAGACCGTGTTGGACCGTCTCGACCTGGAGCGGGAACCACTTGACACGAAAGGAGCTGAGGATGCCGCCGTGGTAGGTGGCTTCGCGGTACTGGTCGGAGTTGCCCTCCCACGGGACGATCGCGGCCAGGTGCGGCGGGTGGAAGGCGGCGATGCGCCACGCATTCGTCGCGTAGTAGGAGATCCCGCACATGCCGACCTTGCCGTTGCTCCACGGGCGCGTGCCGGCCCACTCGATGCAGTCGTACAGGTCCCTGGTCTCTCGTGGGGACTGAGTGTCGATGAAGCCGGGTGACCAGCCCGCACCGCGGGAGTCGACGCGGACGCAGACGTAGCCGTGAGGCACCCACTGCTCGGGGTCTACAACCTCCCAGTTCATGTACGTGAGGGACGAGCCTTCCTGGACGTCTGGGTAGTCCGCGACCATCTTGTCCCACTGCGGCGCGTACGCGTCCTGGAAGGCGAGGCCTTTGCCGTAGGGGCCGTAGGAGAGGATGACGGGATAGGCGCCGTCCTCCACGGGGCGGTACACGTCGGCACGCAGGACGACCCCATCGTCCATGGGAATGGGCGCCTGGAAGTCGATCCTCATCCCGTCGCGGACCTCGGTCCGCTCATATCCTGGGCTTCGAGTGTCACGCGGTTCTCCCATGTCCGTGGTTTGGGCCGGCCCGTGACGTGTTGTGCGCACCCGAGAGGAGGCGAACGCCCACAACGGCCGCGGAGGAAGCGCCGGCCCGGGCGCACCCATTGTAGCCTCGCGGTACACGTGGGGAGCCTGGGCTCGTCGGCGCCCTACCGGACTGGCACCCGTGTGAAGACGCCAATCGCCACCAGCAGGCTGTCCGGCGCGGGGACACCTGCTCTTCCGGCAGGCTTATACTCGAAGCCAAACCGGGGACCGACTCGGCGAACACCAGCGCAGGAGCGATTCATGACAGAACAGGCTGAGCTGTACCCGCGGTTCAGTCCAGCGGAATACCGCCGGCGCTACCAGGCGGTCTGGGCGGAGATGGCGGCCCGCGACCTCGACGGTCTGGTGATCTACGGCGATTCTGGCAGCCATGCCGGCAACCAGGCGAACACCTTCTACCTGACGGGGTACCGCGATCCGCTCTTCAGCTACGTGATCCTGCCGCGCGGGCAGGAGCCGGTCTTGATCATGAGCAATCAGCTCTATCTGCCGCATGCCAGGACGATGGCCGACGTCCAGAACGTCGATTGGATCACCTGGGACCCGCCGGCCCGCATCGCGCTGGAGCTGAAGCGGCAGGGCCTTGCTGGGAGCCGGCTCGGGCTGGTGGGGCTCCGCGGCATTCAGAAGACCACGCTGCCGCTGGAGCACTTCCAGGGTCTGCAAGCGGCTCTGCCGGGGGTCGCCTGGGACGACGCGACGGAGCTGCTGCAGCAGGTTCGGAAGATCAAGAGCGGGGAGGAGATAGAGTGGCTGCGGCGGGGCGCCGAGTTCACCGACGCGACGGTGGCGGCGCTGGAGCGAGAGGCCCGCGAGGGGATGAGCGAGCTTCAGCTCAGTGGGATCATCACCAAGGCCGCCGCGGATCTCGACGGCGACCAGCGCCTGATCTTCGTCGGCTCGACGCCGATGGACGATCCGCGGATCATCTTCCCGCGACAGGAGCCATCACACCGGCGACTTCAGAAAGGGGACGTCGTGCTGACCGAGCTGAGCTCCGGCTACTCGGGCTACGCTGGCCAGATCCACCGCCCGTTCTCGGTGGGGATGCCGCCGACGAAGGAGTATCAGGCGCTGTTCGACCTGACGGCGGAGGTCTACCGGCGGGTGCTGGAGGCGATGGCCCCGGGCAGCACGGACGAGGACGTGCGGCGCGCCGCGGGCATCATCAAGGAGCGCGGCTGCTGGACGTTTGACGCGCTCCTGCATGGCTGGGGCATCACCATCGAGCCGCCGCGACTGGACGTGCTGGAGGTCGCCTTGATCCAGCGGCCCCAGGAGCCGACAGTCTTCCAGCCTGGCATGTGCATGGTGCTCCAGCCACACGTGCTCACGCCAGACCAGCGCCGGGGTCTCCAGCTTGGCTCGCTGGTGGTGATCACCGAGCACGGAGCCGAGGCGCTCCAGAAGTTCCCTCTGACGTTCGTCCAGATCTGATTGGTCCCAGTCGTCGCTCGCGCGGCCCGCGGAGTGGATCGGACCTCCCCAGCAAGAGGGGTGGTCCGTGCGTGCGGTGCCGATCGGTCTTGAGGACCGAAACTGCACGACGGCGAGGAGGAGCGATGCCTGACGAGGCCCGCGCCCGGGAGCTGAAGGAGCGCTATGGCGCGGAGACGATCGACAGCCTGCTGCGCTTGCGGCCCAGCGATTACGAGGCGCTCGTTGGCTGGCGTGATGAGCTGGACCCGCACTATGCGAAGGCCTGGCTGGACTTCACCTTCGGCGGCGTGTTCAAACGCGGCATTCTCGACGAGCGAACCCGCCTGCTGATCGTCATTGGGCAGTGCACAGTGCTTGGCGAGACGGAGGAGCTCGAGCCGCAGATCCACAGCGCGCTCCTGAACAGCGCCACACCGCGCGAGGTGTTCGAGGTCATCATCCAGGCCACCACGTACGCCGGGTACCTGAAGGTCAATCGAGCGGCGCGGGTGTTCCGCAAGGCGATCTCGGAGCTGGGACGATTAGACGAGATCACCAGCACCCAGATGCCGATCGAGGGAAGGCACGCCGAGCGGTCGCTAGGACGGGAGCGTCAGAGCTGGCATCTGAGCGAGGGAGATTTCCCGAGCCTCGAGGCGATGATTGAGAAGTACGGCTGGGAGGGCATCAGCACTGGGCTGCGCCTTCAGCGCGGCCACCTGGCGCGGATGGTCCAGCGGCTCGACGCGCTGGACCAGAACTTCCTGAAGCTGTGGCTCGACTTCATCCACAGGGCGATGTACTCCCGCGGCGTCCTGGACGACAAGACGCGCCTGCTGGTGATGATAGGCAACTGCCTGGCGATGGACGAAGAGATCCAGGGCGAGAACCACATGCGCTGCGCGCTCTTCCTCGGCGCGACTCCGCGCGAGATCTTCGAGGTCATCCTCCAGACGACGCTCTACATCGGCATGCCGAAATGCATCAAGCGGATCTGGGTGCTGGAACGGATCCTCCGGGAACACGGCCGTCTGGGAGAGATCACGGAGACGCAGCTTCCGCTCTTCTGACGAGACGGCTGCTCTCCTGGCGCATGCTCCCCCTTGCTAAACCAAAGCCAAGGTGGGGTCCACATGGTTGTGCGAGCAGTTTCCGCGGGTTTCGCCGTAGCTTTGGTTTAGAACTGGGCCCGTCGGCCGGCGGTCCGGAAGAACAGGACGGTGGCGCTCAGCAGGATGAGCGACTGGACCACCGAGACGGCGGCGACAGTCGGCGCGTCGCGGTTGATCGCCAGCCAGAGGGCCACCGACATCACCTCCGTGCCCGGTCTGTAGAGCAGCAGCGAGGCGGACAGCTCCCGGATGGAGATGATGAACATCAGCAGGAACGCAGCCATGATGCCCGGCTTGAGCAGTGGGATCATGACCCGTCGCATCGTGGTGAGCCAGCTTGCACCGCAGACCCTGGTGCACTCGTCCAGCTCCGGGCTGATCGCCAGGAGGACTGACGAGACGTTCTTCTGGGCCGTGGGCAGCCAGCGTGTGATGTAAGCGATCAGCAGGATCCAGAGCGTTCCGTACACCGGCGTCGAGATCCAGGCGACGAGCAGCGCGATGCCGAGCGCCACGCCAGGAACAGCGATCGGGACCATGGCGATGAAATCGATCAGGCCCCGGGCCGGCCAGCGGGTACGGTAGACGATATAGGAGAGAATCACCGCGAGCGTGGAGCCCAGCAGGCCGGCCAGAACGCCCAGCAGCAGGCTGTTCTGAATGCCGCGCGCGGTCTCGTCGTACCCGAACAGCACGAAGTGGTAGTTGTCGAGCGTCAGGACGGACGGGTCAAAGCTGCCGCCCCAGACACGAGAGATCGAGACCAGGAAGATGATGCTCAGGGGGAAGAGGAGCGCCAGGGCGACGTATAGCAGGTTCAGCCCAAAGGTCAGCCAGCGCCAACGCCCGAGATCTACTGTTCGAGGCGCCATAGCCTTCCCGGTCACGGTGACGTAAGACCGCTTCAGGACGACCCGGCGCTGGAAGAACACGCCCGCGATCGTGATCGCCAGCACGACGGTCGCCAGTGTGGCCGAGTGGTTCAGGTTGGGCGGGTAGTTCATCGCGGTGACGATGTCCATGGAGAGGGTGTTGATGCGACCGGGGCCTCCGAGCGCTAGCGGTACCTCGAGGACGCCGCAGGCGAGGACGAAGATGAAGAGGGCGGCGGAGAGGATCGCTGGCGTCGCCAGCGGGATGCTGATACGACGCATGGTCTGGAACGTGCTTGCGCCAGCCACTCGCGCCGCTTCCTCCAGGCTCGAGTCGATCTTCTGGAACGAGCCGACGGTGAACATGTAGGCGTACGGCGCGGTGAAGAGCGACATCACGAACACCATGCCGCCGACGGTGTAGACGTTGATGGCCGGGATCGGCAGATGGAGCGTTTGCCGGAGGAAGACATTGATGGCGCCGTTGTTCGGGTTCAGCAGGAGCCGCCACGCCAACGCTCCGACGAACGACGAGGTGAACAGGGGCACGATGTTGAGGATCTCGAAGACGCGTCGTCCGGGCGTGTTGGTGCGCGCGACCGCCCAGGCGAGCGTGACGCCGATCAGGGTCGCGAGGACCGTCGTCCCGCACGCGAAGATCAGGGTTGTCTTCAGACTGTCATAGTGCCGTGACGTCTGGACGGCCCAGATGAGGTTGGTGAGCGACCACTGGCCGGTCTCGTTATCGATCAGCGTCCCGGCGAAGAGCTGGCCGATCGGGTAGACAACCAGGACCAGCAGAATGAGCGTGGTGCAGCCCATGATGAGCTGCTCCACGCTCAGCCGGCGAACGAACGGTCGCGACGAGCGCAGGAGACGCGGTTGTGCCCCGGTGGCTTCGAGACTCATGCCGCTGTTCTCCGCGCGATCGCGGAGGTTAGTCGGGCGGTGCGAGACCGCGCGGTCATCACTTCTCGAACGTCGCCCGCCACTCGTCCGACGGGGCCTTGAAGGCCGCGCCTTCGAAGCCTCTGAAATCAAACGGCACGGCCTTGATCTCTGACATCGGCTTCAGCAGCTTCGGATCGGGGCTGGTGACGCCGTCGCGACCTGAGAGGTAGCCTTCGCCGCGCATCCAGATCTCCTGGGCCTCCTTAGTCCGGAAGAAGTCGATGAAGAGCATGGCCGCGTTTGGGTGCGGTGCCTTGGCGAGGATCGCTGTTGAGATCGGCAGCAGGACGCTACCCTCTTGCGGCCAGGCATAGCCGATGTAGTCGACCTTCTTTTCGTTGATCTGGACCCAGAGGTCGCCCGGGATCGCTAGCCCGGTGATCGGGTACTCACCGGAGACGACGGCGTCCATACGCTGGGCTGAGGAGTCAAGCATGACGGGATCCTGGGCTGCCAGCTTCTTCCAGAAGTCATCGCCCATGGTCTTCTTCATCGCGATGAAGGCCGGCAGCCCCGTGGAGCTGTTCCACGACGTGGAGAAGGAGAGCTTCCCCTTGAGCTCTGGCTTCAGCAGATCGCCATAGCTGTTGACGGTGAGGTTCGGCAGCGACTTCTTGTTCCAACCGATGATGAACGTGTAGCCGTCGCTCACGAAGTATGGCCGGTGGTTATAGCCGAGCTTCTCGGGCACGGAGTAGGCCGCGTAGTTCGGTGAGTCGTACGACATGACCTGGTTGTTCTTGACCATGGACTCCCACCAGGCGAGGTTCGAGATGTTGATGATGTCGTTGGTGACCTTGCCAGCCTTGATCTCGTTCTCGACAAGGGTCGGGATCTCACGGACGGACTTACGCGTTGCGCTGAGCTTAAAGCTGTCTGGCAGCCCGTAGGTCTTCTTGAACAGCGCCTCCATCTCCTTGACCATGGAGGGCTCCTCCAGGGCCGAGCCCATCCAGACGAGCGTGCCCTCCTGCTTGGCGCCCTCGACGAGCTTGGCGACGCGAGCCTGCTCGTCGGCGGCAGAGGCGGCGGGCTTGGCGGCGGGACTGGCCGCGGGGGCAGCAGCGGCCGGGCTAGCAGCCGGGGCAGCCGTGGCCGGGCTGGCAGCCGGGGCGGCCGCGGCCGGGCTAGCAGCGGGGGCGGCCGCGGCCGCCGGCGCGGCGGGCGTGGCGGCTTCGGTTGGCTTCGCGGCCGCGGCTGGCTTGGCCGGCGCGGTAGTCGGAGTAGGCGCCGCTGGCGCGCAGGCGCTCAGCAGGA
>JADZDV010000200.1 GCA_020850915.1 Chloroflexota bacterium
CGCGCCCGCGTCGTAAAGCTGGGCGAGATAGCCGAGGTCGCTCAGGGCGCGAGGGCTCTGTTCGAGGGTCGGCGCGAGGCCGGCCGCGACGACCGGCATCGCTGGGTCGGCGGCTTTGACGGCCGTGTACGCGGCCTTCAGGAGGCCGGCGTACTCCTCGGCGGAGACCGGACGAAAGCCCCACTCGAAATCGAGGTTTGGCTCGTTCCAGACGACGATACCGGCGAGACGGCCGCGATAGCGGGTGGCGAAGGCCTGGAGGAAGGCCGCGTAGTCCCCGTAGTGCTGGGGCAGGAGACCCTTCGGCGGGCTGTTCGGGGGGCGTGCCCAGGCTGGGACGAGGTCCACGCGGGCAAGGACTCGGAGGCCGCGGCGTGTGGCGTTGTCCACCACCTGGTCAACGTGCTGCCACTCGAGCTTGCCCCGGGCCGGCTCGTGGTAAGCCCAGGGGAAGTACTCCACGATCCAGCCAGCGCCCATCTCGGCGACGAGATCGAGCGAGCGCGCAATCTTGGCCTCTTCCGCCTCGTCCGTAAAGCGGGTATGGACGCCGAGGATCGTCTGGCGGGGCGCCAGCGGTTCTGGCGGTGGGGCCGGCGGCTGCTGGCAGGCGACGCTGGCGATCAGCCCGCAGGCGGTCAGCAGCAGACGGGAGGTCGAGGCGGGGGCGACAGAGCGAGATGATGGCATTCAGGCGACTACCGGGGCCGCCCGGGCGGCAGGTTGTGCCTGGAGAAGGCTCCGGGCAGCAGATCGGCCAGCGCTGCCTCGACAGTACGCGCGGATCCGACCATTCGAATCGGCGCCTGGGGACCAAGCTCCCAGAGGAACTGGCGGCAGGCGCCACACGGCGGGACCGGATCTGCGCCCGATCCGACCACGACGATCGCCAGCAGTGGCCGTCCCCCGCCGGCCACTGCCGTCGAGGCGGCTACGCGCTCAGCACAGAGCGTCAGGCCGTAGGAGGCGTTCTCGACGTTGCAGCCGGCGTAGATCGTCCCGTTCGACCCGAGCACCGCGGCGCCCACGCTGAGACCCGAATAGGGCTGGTAGGCGTGGCGAGCGACGCGGCGAGCGCGGGCCTCCAGCTCGCTCCAGTCGATCTCCACGGTCACACTTCGGACGCCGCGGCGCCCAGCGTGAGGCGGACCTTGCGGATGCGTCGGCCCTGGGTTGCCGTTACGGTCAGGATGCAGCCGTCCACCTGCACCTGGTCTCCTTCCACCGGGATGTGACCGACCTGCTGGTAGACGAGGCCGCCGACGGTGTCTGACTCGTCGTCTGGGAGGTCCAGCGAGAAGCGGTCGTTGATGTCCCGGATCGTGGCGCGGCCATCCACGAGCGCCTCCTGCGCGCTGATGACGAGGACGGGCTCCTCCTCAGCCACGTCGTACTCGTCCCGAATCTCGCCCACGATCTCCTCGATGAGGTCTTCAATGGTGATCAGACCCGCTGTGCCGCCGTACTCGTCCACGACGATCGCGATGTGGACGCGCCGCTGCTGGAGCTCCTGGAGCAGCTCATCCACTTTCTTGACTTCCGGCACGAAGTAGGGCTCGCGCGCGAGGGGGCGGACCGGGTCGTCCAGATGGCCGGTGCGGAGGTGCTTCAGAATGTCCTTGGCGTAGACAACGCCGCAGACCCGGTCCACCGAGCCATCAAACATGGGCAGCCGCGAGTGCCCGGACGAAACGACCACGTCAAGGGCATCGCCAATCGTGGCGTCGACGTTGACGCTGGTGACGTAGACGCGCGGCACCATCACCTCACGGGCGGGCACGAGCGAGAGCTCGATCACGCCGTGGATCATCTCCCGCTCCTCACGCTCGAGTACGCCCGTCGACTCGGACGGGTCCAGGAGTTGTCGAAGCTGCTCTTCGGCCGCGTGAGGGTCGTTTGGTCGAGAGACGCCGAGCTTCGCCAGACCGGCCCGCTCCAGGCCGACAAACGGTCGGACAACGGGAGCCAGCAGCATCGCGGTCAGATGAAGGGGAAGCTGGATGGCCAGAGCCGTTTGCTCGGGCCGCGCCTCGGCAATCGTTCGGCCGATTGTCTGGACCAGCAAGGTACCAGTGAGGACGCCAATCGCCAGAGCGGCGCCGGAGGCCGGGCTGGCGGCGAGATCGAGGGCGATGAGCAGTGTGAAGAGCGCGGCGGCAGCAGCTGCCAGCGTGGAGATGGCGTTCAAAGAGCCGAGGCCAGCGCCCGGCTGCTCGAGCACGCTCAGGATCGCCTGGCTGCGCCTGGCGCCCTCTTCCTGCATGTTGCGCAGGCGGACGCGGTCCAGGTGAAAGACCGCCGCCGGGCCGGTCGCTGTCAGGCCGGCGACCAACACGGCGACCACCAGGCCGAGAACCTTCCCGCCTAGAGCAGGGTCCACTAGTCGTTACCGGCAGGCTGGTCCCTGCCAGCGTCTCCTTTCGACGGCAACGCGCGAGCGGGTACGCCGACCACCGTCGTGCCGGGTGGCACGTTGCGCGTTACCACTGACCCGGCGCCCGTTCGGGCGCCGGGTCCAATGGTGAGCGGCGCGACGAGCATTGAGCTGCTCCCGATGAAAGCTCCGTCGCCCACTTCCGTCCGGTGCTTCGCCTGACCGTCGTAATTGCAGGTTACCGTCCCAGCGCCGACGTTCACACCAGCGCCGAGGCTCGCATCGCCGACGTAACTGAAGTGATGGATCCGAGTGCCGGCGCCAATGGTGCTCGCCTTGACCTCAGCGTAATTGCCAAGATGCACGCCCCGTTCCAGGCGAGCGCCAGGGCGAGCGTGGGAGAACGGGCCGACCACGACGTCGTTGGCCAGCTCCGACTCCTCGAGCACGGAGAAGAAGACCGTGCAGTCGTCGGCGATGACGGAATCGCGGATGAACGAATTGGGGCCCAGGCGGCAGCGCCGCCCGACGCGTGTGGTCCCACGAAGGTGGGTGTTCGGCTCGACGACGGTCCCTTCGCCGACCTCAACGTCCAGGTCGATGTAGATCGTCGCGGGGTCCACCAGGATAACGCCGCGGTCGAAGAGGTCCTGTCGGCGTCGCGCCAGGATCACCGCCGTTGCCTCGGCTAGCTGAGACTGGTCGTTGACGCCGAGCGTCTCGGCGGGATCGGCTGCCTGGACGCTGGTGACCCGCTGCCCCTCGTCCGCGGCGATGCGCACGAGGTCAGTCAGATACAGCTCGCCCTTCCGTCTCGGCTTGAGCTTGTCGAGCCGGTCCCAGAGCCATGCGGCCTGGAACGCCATCAGGCCGCTGTTGATCTCCTGGATGGCTCGCTCGGCTTCGGAGGCGTCCGCGTCTTCGACGACCGCGATCACCGAGCCGGAGGCGTCCTTCAGGATCCGGCCGTAGCCTCGTGGATCGGTCAGGACGGTGGTCAGGAGGGCGACCCTCGACCGTTCGACCGCCTGGACGAGCGCGGACGCGGTGGTCTGGCGGAGGAGCGGCGTGTCGCCGTACAGGACGAGGATGCGATCGCAGCCGCCTCGAAGGGCGTCGCGGGCCTGGAGGACGGCGTGGCCTGTGCCGAGCGGAACGTCCTGCACGACGAAGCGCGCGTCGGGGAACATCTCGCGGAGGCGGTCTGACCCGGCGGGCACGACGATGGTCGTGTGTCGGGCGCCGAGGGCCTCGGCGACGCGGGTGACGTAGCCGAGCATGGGGCGCCCGGCCACAGGGTGGAGAATCTTGGGGAGCGAGGAACGCATGCGCGTGCCCTGGCCAGCCGCCAGGATGACGACGCCGAGGCTCGGACTTGAAGACGCGGGAGGCTCTGCTTCAGTCATTCCGTTCGAGCTTGGCGAAGCCGCGATGAAGCGGGCTGGCGAGCCAGGATTCGAACCTGGGATAAGGGATCCAAAGTCCCCTGTGATACCACTTCACCACTCGCCACTGCTGGCTCGCCTGGAAGATGGTAGGAAGCCGTGGAGCCTGCTGTCAAGCGACCGACTCGATTGGCGACAGCTCGGTGAGCGAACGGGCCACGGTTGCCGACGCGGCGACGCGGGATGCCAGTGCCGCGACGGCCTCGGCCCGGCCGATCGAGTCCACCAGGGTATAGACAGACGGCCCGGCCCCGGCCAGGTTGAATCTCTGGCCGGTCTCGCGCCGGAGCGCTCGAAGCAGCGTGGAGAGCGATGGGAATGCTCGGCAGGCGGCCGTGAGCAGGTTGTTGACACAGGCTCTGGGCGACGGCGGGCGACCGGTCTCAAGGCACGCTGTGAGCCTGGTCGCGACGTCCCCCGTCCCGTACTCCTCGGGTCGCAGCGCCCGGTAGACGGCACGGGTCTTGTTCGGCAGGTCCCAGCCTGGCGTCACGAGCACAAATGCCCCCTCGCGTAGAGGAGAGATGGGTCGGGCGAGGTCGCCGCGTCCTTCCACGAACGCGGCAGGGCCGGCCAGGAAGAGCGGGACGTCGCTGCCGATGGCGGCGGCTGTCTCGGCCAGCTCCGCCGTCGAGAGCGAGAGGTCCCAGAGTCGGTCGAGCACTCGGAGGACGGCCGCGGCGTCGCTGCTCCCACCACCAAGGCCGGCGCGTTCGGGGATGCGCTTGACGAGCCGGAGCGCGGCGCCGGCCTGCACGCGGTAGCGCTCTTTCAGGGCTGTTGCCGCGTGGAAGGCGAGGTTCTCTTCTGGGGGCAGCTCGAGGCCGGGAGCCTGGAGGGACAGCGTAGCGGCGGTCTCGACTTCGAGTGTATCCGCGAGGTCGATCGTCTGGACGACGCTTCGAAGCTCGTGGTAGCCGTCAGGCCGACGGCCCAGGACCTCCAACGCCAGGTTTATCTTCGCAGGGGCGAGTGTGCGCAGGATCATGCGCTTGAGAAGGGCTGGAAGAGCCGGAGCCAGGTCTCGAGATCGAGGTGCGCGGGCCGGAGGTCGGGATTCACGTTGGCATCCTCCAGGACCGGCTGGAGGGCCGCTTTCGGCAGGCCGAGACCCTGGGCCAACGAGTTGAGCAGCGTCTTCCGGGGCTGAGCGTAGCCGGCTCTCACGAACTCGAGAAACGGCCGGATCTCCTGCGACGCGATGGCAGGCTGGGGGGCGATCTCCATCGCGATAACGGAGGAGGTGACCCGGGGGCGCGGGACAAACGCGCCCGGAGGGACATGCCGGACGATATGCGCCTGTCCGAACAGGCGCACGAGGATAGAAAGGTACGAGGTACGACCAGGTGCACCGACAACGCGCTCGGCCACCTCGCGCTGCAGCATCACGACCATACGGCTCGGCCGGCGCACCTCCACCAGGTAGCGCGCCAGGAGGGGCGTGCTGATGGCGTAGGGGAGATTGCCGAGCAGCTTGTAGGAGCCGCTGAACTCAGTGGCGGGGTCGAAGGTGAGCGCGTCGCCCTGGACGACGGTGAGGTTTGGCGACGGGACGAGGAGAGGTACTGCCACGGCGAGGTCGCGATCGAGCTCGACGGCGACCACACGGCCGGCCCGGCGGGCGATGGCCGAGGTGAGGACGCCGAGGCCGGGGCCGATCTCTAGGACGTCATCGGTGGAGCTGACCTGGGCGGCGCGCACCATCGCTTCGCAGACGGAGACGTCGCTCACGAACGACTGGGACAACTGCTTGCGCGCGTGAAGACCGAGCTGACGCAGGAGCCTGCCTGGTGACGTCACGGTGGGAGGCGGGACGGGAAGCTGAGGCTCGGCTCCCAGCGGCTCGCCGGCCGGGGGCATCAGGAGAGGAGAGGGAGGCGAAGGTCGTGCACCCACCGTCGACCCGCGGCAATCGCGTGTCCGCGTCCGCTTGCTCAGACCCGGCTCTCCCGCGGCGCCCGGCAATACCCGCTTACCGTTGCTTTCTTCCGAACCTGGCGGGGTTCACAGGTTGCCGCCGCGCGGGACCAGGCCCTCAACACCGCGCAACGGAGAGCGCGCAACGTACGCACAAGCCTCGGGTGGGAGTTCAGCCCCGCTATAGCGGATCTCGGGTACAGGGCA
>JADZDV010000201.1 GCA_020850915.1 Chloroflexota bacterium
AACTGCGCCCGGCTGGAGGGTGCCGGTCAGAGTCTTGCGAGCGTGGTCGCAAATCCCCAGGATCCTCCTACCGCCGCGCTGGTCTGACCCGGGTCTCCTTGAGCCAGCCTCAGAGCAGCCTGCCAGCACGAACTTGCGAGGGATCACTCGGTCACAACCGATCTGCCCGGAGCCAACCGGTCCCTGACCTCGCGCGCCTGCTCGGCCTGCGCGGCTTCGTTCGCCGGCCTCCTACCGCGTGATCCTTCACTGCCTTCAGGATGACCGAGGGGGCGTCGGGATGACAGGTGACTGCGCGCCGACGAGCTGCTGCCTTGGCACGGTGTGGGCAGTGCCGTCGACGTTCTGGACGAGCCAACAATCGCTGGCGCGACCGACCCCCACACGGCCAGTTCGACGCGCTCGATGGGTCCACTACCGCATCCGCTGGTCCTCTTGACCAGGCCTCAGTTGGTGAGGCCGGAAGTGGGATGACCGGGCCTCAGTTGGTGCGGCCGGATGTGGGTCGTCGCAGCGTGCGGGCTTCGTGTCTCCCTTCGAGCGGCTTTGGCCGCTCTCACTCACAGCCCGTAGAAGTCGATGGCGTTCTCGCTCATGATGGCGGCGCGGTCGGCGTCTGAGTAGGGTGTGGCCTGGTGGGCGTCGAGGGCTCTCTTCATGAAGGTGCGGGTGGAGGGGTAGTCGGTGCCGAACATCACGCGGTCAGCGCCCAGGTTCTGGACGGCAAGGGTGAGGTCGCAGGGTGCCCAGGAGGCCGGGCCGGCGTCGAACCAGATGTTCTTCAGCAGGCGCAGGCGCGAGCCGAGGGTGGAGGCGGGCTCGTCGATGCGCAGGCGCCGTTTGACCGCCCACCAGGCGCCGCCCAATTGGGGGAGCTGGAAGCGGAGGTTGGGGAGCTCCTCCAGCAGGTCGCTCTTCAGCAGCCGTGTGACGATGATCGTCATGTCGACAACCCGCCCCAGGTGCGTGCTGTCTCCGTCGAGGCTGGCGGCCAGGCCGGAGCTGCTGCTGGCGTGGACGACAATCGGGACGTTCAGCGCGGCGACTTTGCGCATGAAGGGGCGGAACGGTTCCTCGTCCAGATACGTACCCTGCCAGTGAGTTGTCAGGTTGACGCCCTTGAGGCCGAGGCGGCGGACGGCGCGCTCGAGTTCGTCTTCCGCGCCCTGTTCCAGCGGAGGCACGTGGGCCAGGCCGATTACGCGTCCCTCGCTGAGACGCTGGATCTCCGCCAGCTCGTCGTTCGTCTCGCGCGACGTCGACAGCGTGAGCCACTCGAGCCAGATGCCGAGCGAGAAGACGGCGGCGTCGACGCCGGCCTCGTCCATGTCGCGAAGGTGCATCTCGGTGTCGCCCACGCAGACCGAGTCCAGATTGTGCACCGACTCGCCGCCGCGCATGAGGCTCCAGCGATCGCCGCCGCGCCGCGCGTGTTCGCCCTCGCGCATGAAGCTGTCAATCCGCCGGACATGATCGCGTGGCATCCAGTGGTGGTGGACGTCGATGACATGGGGCCTGTAAGCCATGGGTGCTGCCTCCGAAATGCGCGGAGCCGTCGCTCAGGGATGAACGACTGGCTGAAGAGTCGCTGTGGGCAAGACGACAACAGGCTGCCGAGAACCCGGGGCAGGCGCCTCTTCTTCTTGCAAGCGACGCCTGGAGCTACCGGGAGTCGGATCTCGCCGGGATCGACCGGCGTGGTCGGCGATGCCCCGCGGTCGCGAAAACGCCCTCCACAAACGTACCATTCGTGCGGGGCGAGCCGTGGCGGCTGCCATGGCTGGGCGGTCGCGCTCACCTCAGCAGCCGGAGTAGTGCCAGCCTGCTACCTCGGGGACCAGGCAAGCAACGGGTGCCCCGGCGACGGCTATCGGACGTTGGATCGCTCAGGTCGAGCGTCGGGGTAGGCCGGCGCGTCCGCCTGACGCGACCAACAGGAGGAGTGTCGAGATGCCGGTTCCGTATCGCTATGACGGGATGGATGGAAAGGTCGCGGTTGTGACCGGAGGCAGCCAGAACCTCGGTGCCGCGATGGCCACGGCGCTTGCCGACCAGGGCTGCACTGTGGCGGTCGTCGGTCGACGCAATCGCCAGGGGGCGGAGGCGGTCGCGAAGCGGATCGTGGATGCCGGCGGCAGGGCCGCGGCCTGGTGCGCGGATCTGACGAAGGAGGAAGAGGTCGGCTCGCTCTTCGGGGAGGTCGTGAAGACGCTGGGCGTGGTGGAGATCCTGGTGAACAACGCGGGCGGCTGGATTGCGCCGCTGAAGCTGTGGGAGCAGAACCTCCCAGATTGGCGCAAGGTGATCCAGGACAATCTGGACAGTGTCTTTCTCTGCACGCGGGCAGTGGCGCCGGGGATGATCGAGAAGCGCTGGGGCCGAATCGTGAACCTCTCGTCCATGGCGGGTCGCATCGGCCGTGTCAGCGGCGAGGCGGCCTATGGAGCGTCCAAAGGCGGCATCATCGCCCTGACACGCCAACTGGCGGTGGAGTTGGGTCCACACGGGGTGACTGTCAATGCGATCGCGCCCGGGACGACGCTGAAGGACGCTGGTGAGACGCGGCGCTCAGAGGAGTACTACGCGGAGCTCATCCAGACGATCCCCACCCGTCGGCTCGGTACACCGGCCGACCAGGCTGCCGTGGTCTGCTTTCTGGCGAGCCCGGCCGCGAGCTGGGTCACCGGCGTGACGGTGGACGTGGACGGGGGGCAGACGATTGTGAACGGGATCGCGCCCAGGTGAAGGGGGAAGGGTGAATGGGGAGGAGTGAAGGGTGCAG
>JADZDV010000202.1 GCA_020850915.1 Chloroflexota bacterium
ATGCCGATCGGGCCGCCGTTCCAGAGCCCGGCGCCAAAGTCCGCCTTGAGTCCGGTCGTCAAACCGATGCTCGTGAGGTAGGAGCTGGAGCGCGGGTGAACAGGCAGGCTATCCACCCGCGCGTTCCAGACGTTGTCAACTGGCAGCGCCGGACAGACGCCCAGAGCAGGCGGCGTGTCGGCGGCAGCGGACGGCGACTGACCGAGAGGCGCGCTCGGTACGCTCGCGGTGAGAAAGGTTAGTCCGGCGACCAGTCCGGTCAACCAGCGCCGAACGCATGGCCCAATCATGAAGCTCCCCAGGTACCAGGCCCGCGGGCCGGAGACGAGGCCAGCAAGGCCGCTGACGCGCCGCGGCACGCCGCGCTCGTCGGCCCCAGCCTAGACGAGCCGATGCTCGCCGACAACACCCATCTGGGGGTTCACTGCACCAGGCGGCCAATGGCATCCATCCCAACTGCCACATCCTGCTCGATCACGCCGTTCTCGTCTATCAGGAAGGCGATTGGGATCGCAAACATACCGTACAGCCGCGAGATCTCCCACTGGTTCTGAAGCAGGATCGGATAGGTCGCTGCCTGCTCGCGTGCCCTGGCGCGGTTGACGTCCGGGTCGCCGCGGCTGATGACCAGGAGAGTGAGCTTGCCGCCCGAACGCCGCCGCGCCTGCTCCAGCTCGGAGGCCATCGCCTGACACGGCGCGCAGCCGGGGTCGGAGAACACCAACAGGACGCGCGTGCCACGGTAGTCGGACAGCCGGTGGTGGACACCCTCGAGGTCCGGCAGGTCGAAATCCGGCGCTTCACTGCCCGCTGGCAGGCCGTCGCGGACGATCGTCGAAGGCCGTGTTGGGGCGGCTGCTGCCCGCGCGTGGGCAGCGGCCGCCTCCGCGCGCCCGAGCAGGTCATCTGCCGAAAGCCCATGCGCGTGCCCGTTCTGGCCCGCCGCGATCGGCGCGGCTGTCACGAGGTCCAGCAGCGCGTCAGCTCCGATGGCAAGCGAGCTTGCCACTCGCCCCTGCGCATCCAGCAGGTACCCGGTCGGCGTTCCATTCGTCTGGTACGCCGTCGCCACCGTCCAGTCAGGCTCCAGTACGACATCGCAGCGCCAGTTGTTTTCTCTCGCCCACTCTCGATGCTCTTCCGGGTCGCCCCGACTCACGAGCAGCACCCCCGGACCGTCAGCGGGAAGCTGTCCCAGGCGAGGCGCCATCTGGCGACAGAAGCCGCAGCCCGTGTTGAAGAACACCACCAGCAGCGGTCTTCCAAGGAAGTCCCGCAGGTGGCGCGGTCGGCCGTCGAGATCGGGCAGTTCGAACTCCGGCGCAGGGCTGCCGATCGACAGCCCCTGGTCCGCCGGCTCCAGAGCATGGTCGTGCCCGGCGCCAGCGCCCAGTTGACGAACGCTCTGCTCGACGTCGCGCAGCGCCTCCTCCGCCGCGCCCAATCGCTCGGTGAGTGCGTCCTGGCTCAAGAGCGATCGGCCATGCTGCCGCATGAGCGTGTAGACAAGCCAGCTCTGGAAGCCCACGACGGCCCAGGGCAGCACGCCCCTGAGAATTCGCGCGACCATGCCCTTCCTCCCGCCGGACGAAGTCTCGTCAACAATAGTGTAACAAGTGTGTCACATCCGCGAACCTGGTCGATCACACGACGCGACGCACTCTGCGATGCTCCACATGCATCCGCGCGCCAGCGCGTGCCGGAAGCGAGAGGTGTCGCGTCTGTGGCCCTTCTGAGCCACTAACGCGGCATGAGATCCGCGACCGAGGAGAGTCGAACGTGATCCGAGAGGCGCTTGCACGGCAAGCTGAACGATGGCGGAGGTGCATGGGAGTCGAACCCACCCGCGACCGCGTGAACGGCCGTGCAACGGTTTTGAAGACCGCGAGACCCACCGGGACCCTTGCACCCCCTCGGGGTAACCCCGGCGCAGTATATCAGCCGCCCGATGGCGAGTGGCGCGGGATCTGGCCATGATCGTCGGCACCGCGCGTCTGGTACTCCGTCTGCCAGAGAACGGCTCGCTGAAGGGCAAACGACAGGTCGTGAGATCACTGACCGCTCGACTGCACCGCGAGTTCAACATCGCCGTGGCCGAGGTCGAGGACAATGACGTCTGGCAGACCGCGGTCCTTGGTGTTGCGTGCGTCACGAACGACGGTCGGCACGCTGACCAGATCTTGTCCCGCGTTGTGCGCTTTGTCGAGCAGAGCCGCCTCGACGCGGAGGTGGTGGACTGCCAGCTCGACATACAGAGCGTTCTTTGACGCGCGAGACAAAAGCTTGCGTCGGACAGTATCCAGGACGAAAATGCTGGCAGGGACTTGCCCGGGGTACAATCGCACATGGAAGATCCAGCGCAGGCCGAGTTCAATCGAGCAGAGTTTGAAGCTCTGGTCGAGCGGTATGCCGACCGTCTGTACAACGTTGCGCTGAGGATCATCGGCCAGCCGCAAGACGCCGAGGACGCCCTTCAGGAGGCGTTCCTGCTGGCCTTCCGCTCCTGGGGACGCTTCCGCGGCGAGGCGAGCCGAGCCACCTGGCTCTACCGCATCGTCGTCAACGCTTCGCTCCAGCGACTGCGCGACCGCCACCCCTCCAGCTACCTGGAAGACCTCGCCTATGACGACGTTGAGATCCGGGACTGGTCCGCCTCAGTCATGGCGCTGGCAGAGACCAGCGAGCTCCGAGAGCACCTGCTCGCGGGCATCGATCGGCTGCCGCCAACGTACCGGGAAGTGATCGTCCTGCGCGACATCGACGGTCTCTCGACCAGCGAGGCCGCGCTCATCCTCGAGCTGAACGAGGCCACGCTCAAGACGCGCCTCCAGCGAGCCCGCGGCCTCCTCCGCAAGCACCTGGCCGATTTCCGACCATAGACGGCGGCCTCAGGGACGACGAAACCGTCCCTGCCGTTCAGCACCGCCCTGACGTCCTGCCACGCCCGGTCATCCTGAACGACGTTTCCCCTGTAATTGCGGGGCACCGCCGAACATGAAGAGGTCGTCAATGCGACGACCGCGGTGATGACGGGCAGCGGGTCTCATATCCACGGTCGGGTGGCGGCAGCTCCTTGACACCCTGTGGCGCTGCGCGTCAGGCAGTACGAACCGACACGTTCCGACAGCAGGCGGGGTAGCCGACAGTCCGCGAGGACCGGCGTGGGCACAGACCACAGGTGGCCAGCACCAATCCTGGGCAGCCCTTGAAACGTATACCACCGTGTGGGGATGACCCTGGAGGAC
>JADZDV010000203.1 GCA_020850915.1 Chloroflexota bacterium
CAATGTCGCGCTGGCCCGCGCTGACTGGGGCGCCGAGACGGTTGGTCAGCCCACCAAGATCAACGGCCTCTCCGTGACCGGCTGCTTCGTCTGGCGGGGCGGTATCACCAGTCAGCGCTTTCATCTCCTCTGTCGCACTGGCGGAGCGTCGTGGCGTCCGGCGCGAGGTTCTGGCATACTTTTCCGAGAGCCCCCGTAGCTCAGCGGATAGAGCACTGGCCTCCGGAGCCAGGGGCAGGCGTTCGAGTCGCCTCGGGGGTACCAGTCCCAGCCCGAGCCTATCTTCTCGGCTTTCGTCATCTCCCGCCCTCCCGCGGCTGGACAGGTCGTTGACCCAGCAAGCCTACGTGCCAACCGACCCGCGCTTCTCCCGCCGCGCGCTCGTGCGGCATTCCCTCCGTCCCTACGCACGACGGATCGTCCTAGGATTGACCTGCACCGTCGCGGCGGCAGGCTTTGCCCTCGCCTGGCCGATGGTCCTCCGGCTCGCGGTGGACAGCCTCAGCCAGGATCCTACCGGCTCCGGTCTGTCCTGGCAGGCGGCTCAGATAGTCGGCCTGGCCGCCGCGGAGGCGTCGATGCGGTTCTCATCGCGCTGGCTTATCATCGGTGTCTCGCGACGCATCGAGTGCGACCTGCGCGCTCGAATGTTCGACCATCTGCTCCGGCTGGACGCGCTCTACTACGGGCGGACGCGCACCGGCGACCTCATGGCGCGCGCCACCAGCGATCTCTCGGCCATTCGAGCAATGCTGGGTTTCGGCGTTCAGATGCTGGGCAGCACGGTGGTACTTCTCATCGCGGCATTCATTCTGGTGTATCGCATCGATCCAGCCGTCACGTTGTGGGCTGGGCTGCTGCTGCCCGCCATGGCGATCGTCTTTGCCATCTTCCGGGGCCGCCTGGAGATTCGCTCGCGGGCGGTGCAAGCGCACTTTTCAGCGCTCACGGCTCAGGCTGAGGAGAACCTCGCCGGCATCCGTGTCATCAAGAGCTATGCCCAGGAAACTGCCGAGATCGAGGCGTTCCGCGCGACGAGCGCCGTCTACCTGGATCGCAATGTCGAGCAGGTCCGCCTGTCCGGCGTTCTCTGGCCGTTGATGGCGAGCATGTCCGGCCTGACACTCGCCGCGCTGCTGCTCGTCGGCGGCCGGGAGACGATCGAAGGCCGCATGACGATCGGACAGTACGTTCAGATCAACGCCTACCTGGTCATGCTTACCTGGCCGATGATCGGCCTTGGCTGGGCGATGAACCTGGTGCAGCAGGGAGCGGCCTCCCTCCAGCGAGTGCTCGAGGTGTTGCGCTCCGAGCCAACGGTCGTCGACCCGGCACGTCGAGCTTCGGTGGAGTCGGTCGCGAGGACTGACCGCGAGACCCGAGGTCTCGGACCTCGCCAGGGCTCCGCGAACGGCGCCGAGCAGCGCGCCGCGGGGCAATCACGGGGCAGGATCGACTTCGAGAACGTCAGCCTCAACCTTACCGGGCGCTGGCAGTTGCGCGACTGCTCCTTCACCGTTCCGGCTGGCGCCCGCATCGGTATCGTAGGTCCGACGGGAAGCGGGAAGAGCCTCCTGGTCTCGCTGGTCCCCCGGTTGTTCGATCCGACCGGCGGCCGAGTGCTGGTGGATGGTCGCGACGTTCGAGCGTGGCCGCTGGACGCACTGCGACGGTCGATCGGCTTCGTACCGCAGGAGACGCTGCTGTTCTCTACGAGCCTGGCGCAGAACATTGCGCTCGGCGTGGACGAGACGACCGTTGACGCTCATCTCCAGCGGGTCGCCCAGGCTGCCCAGCTCTCCAAAGACCTGCCGCGGTGGCCCGATGGGATCGCGACCGTTGTGGGCGAGCGCGGCGTCACGCTCTCCGGCGGCCAGAAGCAGCGGACCGCCATCGCCCGAGCCCTGCTCCGCGACGCGCCGATCCTTATCCTGGACGATGCCCTCGCCAGCGTGGACGCGGAGACTGAGGATGCGATCCTCGGTGGTCTGAGACAGTTCACGGCCGGTCGCACCTGCCTGATCGTCGCGCACCGCCTCTCCACCGTGCGGGGCTGTGACCTGATCCTCGTCCTGGAAGATGGCCGCGTCCTGGAGCGGGGGCGGCACGACGAGCTGCTCGCCGTCAACGGACTGTACGCCAGGGTCTACCGGCGCCAGCAGCTCTCGGCCGAGCTGGAGGATGGTCGGTTCGAACGCCTCGCTCCAGCCCGCGCCCAGACGAACGGAACGGTGCAGGACCGGTGAGCGTCTACGCGCCGGTTGAGGAAGAGCTGGGCAAGGTCTACGACCGGCGGTTGCTTGGCCGGCTGCTCCGCTACCTGGAGCCGTACCGTGGGATGCTGCTCCTGGCGGCGACCATGCTGATCGGCATCTCGCTGCTCGACCTGGCCGGGCCGGCGATCGTCAAGGCCGGCATCGACGGCCACATCGCCAGCGGCGATGTGGCCGGCCTGTACCAGCTCGTGGCGCTGTACGTCGTCGTGCTCGGAACAGCGTTCGCGCTGCGTTATGGCCAAACCATCGCCCTGAACCTGGCCGGCCAGCGCGCCATGCACGACCTGCGCGTCCAGATCTTCGAGCGGCTCGAACGGCAATCGCTTCAGTTCTTCGATCGGCGTCCTGTCGGTGCGCTGATCACTCGTCTCACGAACGATGTCGAAGCGCTGAACGAGTTCCTCACCGCCGGCCTGCTCTCCGTCGTCAGCGACCTTCTGACCCTGGTGGCCATCTCCATCGCCCTGGCGCTGCTGAACTGGCAGCTCGCGCTGCTGACGTTCTCGGTACTCATACCGTTGACCATTGCAGTCAATCTGCTGCGCCAGGCCATGCGGGCGGCATTCCGCGAGATCCGCCTCCGGCTGAGCCGCCTGAACGCGCACCTGGCCGAGAGCATCACCGGCATGCAGGTGATCCAGCTCTTCAACAGCGAAGGCGATCGCCGTCGCTCGTTCCAGACCCTCAACGACAGCTATCTAGACGCCAACGTGCGCTCGATCTTCTATTTCTCGCTGTTCCACCCGGTCGTCTCGCTGCTGGGCTCTCTGGCTGTCGCGGGCGTCGTCTGGTACGGCGGTGGCCAGGTTGTCGCGGCGGCGCTGACGATGGGCGGACTGGTCGCCTACCTGCAGTACGTCGATCGGTTCTTCGGGCCGATTCGAGACCTCGCCGAGAAGATCAACATCCTCCAGAGCGCGATCGCCGCGTCCGAGCGAATCTTCGACCTGATCGACACGGGGGTGACCGTCAGGGATCCGGCCACGCCGGTCGAGCCGCCCCCGTTCCAAGGCGAGGTCGTTTTCGACGACGTCTGGTTTGCCTACGAGCCGGACAACTGGGTTCTCAAGAACGTCTCGTTCACGGTCCGGCCGGGCGAGCGTGTGGCTCTGGTCGGAGCAACCGGCGCTGGCAAGACATCAGTCGTAAGTCTGTTGTCTCGGTTCTACGATGTTCAGCGCGGCAGCGTCCGCTTCGACGGGCTCGACGTCCGGCAGTGGCGGCAGAGCGACCTCCGCGCCCGCATCGCGGCGATCCCTCAGAACCCATTCCTGTTCGCGGGGACGATCAGTCGCAACATCCGGCTGCTCAACGACACAATCGGCGACGACCAGGTACAGCAGGCAGCCAACAGGGCTTCCGCGGATCGCTTCGTCGAGCGGCTCCCCGGCCGGTACGGCTGGGAGGTCCAGGAGCGCGGGGCCGGGTTGTCGGTCGGGGAGAAGCAGCTCCTGTCGTTCGCGCGCGCCATCGCGTGCAATCCTCGATCGATCCTCGTGCTTGATGAAGCAACGGCCAGCGTCGATTCAGAGACTGAAGCACTCGTCCAGTCCGCCCTTGGGCACCTGATGGAGGGACGGACCTCGCTGGTGGTCGCGCACCGCCTCTCGACCATCCGCCGTGCCGATCGCATCCTGGTGTTCCATCACGGCAGCCTGGTCGAGGAGGGAACGCACAGCCAGCTCGTGGCACGGGACGGCTACTACGCGCACCTCGTCGCGTTGCAGGACGGCTCCATGCTACTCGACGACACGGAAACGCCCGCCGGGAATGTGCGACGATGAGAGCCAGGGAGTCAGCATGGCCATGAGGGACCTCCAGGACGCGGGCGGCCTGACCGACGTCGCCGGCCTGAAGGTCGGACATCTCACGCACCCCGCTGCCGCCACCGGCTGCACCGTCGTCCTGGCGGAAGACGGCGCCACCGCGGCGGTGGACGTCCGCGGCGCGGCCCCGGCGACCCGGGAGACAGATCTGCTGCGCGCGGACAATCTCGTCCAGCAGGCTCACGCCGTCGTCCTCAGCGGCGGCAGCGCCTTCGGACTGGATGCCGCGTCGGGCGTCATGCGCTATCTCGAGGAGCGCGGAATCGGCTATCGGGCGCGCAACGCCATCGTCCCGATTGTGCCCGGGGCGTCGCTCTTCGACCTCGGCATCGGCCAGGCGGCCACCCGGCCGACCGCCGACGACGGATACCGGGCCTGTCTGGCCGCCGACGCTGGACCGATCGCCGAGGGAAGGGTCGGGGCCGGGACGGGTGCCACCGTCGGCAAGCTGTTCGGGATGCCCCGGTGCACCAAGGCCGGCATCGGCACCGCGAGTCTGAAGCTGTTGGACGGTTCGACCGTCGCGGCGCTGGTGGCGGTCAACGCGTTCGGGGATGTGGTGGACCCACGGACAGACAGCGTGGTGGCGGGAGCGCGCCTGCCCAATGGAAGCTTCGCGAACACGTCGGTCCAACTCCTGCAGGGCGTCAGGCTTCCGAACGCGGCCGGCAACACCGTCCTCGCCGTGGTCGCCTCTGACGCCAGCCTCAGCCGCGTCGAGCTGCAGCGCATCGCCGTCATGGCGCATGATGGGCTCGGTCGAGTGATCAGACCCGCACACACGCCAGTGGATGGAGACGCCGTCTTTGCGCTGTGCACCGGGCGGCACGCTGGCCAGACTGACCTGCTCACGCTCGGCGTCGCAGCGTCAGAAGTGCTGGTAGAGGCGGTCCTGCGAGCGGTCTGGCACGCCTCGAGCGTCGCTGGCGTTCCGTCGGCGCGGGAGCTGGCGGAGAGATAGCGAGCGGCCGGAGCACCATCAGGAGCGGAGGGGACTCACGGAGGTCGGAGGCGTGCTAGACTAGAAGAGCGCTATGACCACCGCGCCCGCCCTGCAGTCACCCGACCGGCTGTTCACCGAGGTTGGGCGGTACCTACCGCGTGCCGACCAGGAGCTCATCCAGCGCGCCTACGAATTCGCCCTGGAGAGCCACGAGGGGCAGTCGCGCCAGTCTGGTGAGCCCTACATCAACCATCCACTCGCCGCGGCTGAGACACTGGCCGAGCTAAGAATGGATGCCGCGACCATCGCGGCAGGCTTGCTGCACGACGTCGTCGAAGACGTGGGGGTGCGGGTCGAGGAGCTCGAGGCGCGCTTTGGTCCTGACGTCGCCAAGCTGGTGGATGGCGTCACCAAGCTCTCCAAGATGCACTGGATGCAGCTCGAAGAGCTGGCGGGCCGCGAGAAACGGCGCGCCGATGACCAGGCAGTCTGGGCCGAGAACATTCGCAAGATGTTCCTCGCCATGGCGGACGACATCCGGGTAGTGCTCGTCAAGCTGGCCGACCGCCTCCACAACATGCGGACGCTGGACCACCTGCCCGAGCCCAAGCGGAAGCGGATCTCCGAGGAGACAATGGAGATCTACGCTCCGCTGGCCAGCCGCCTCGGGATCTGGGAACTGAAGTGGCAGCTCGAAGACCTCGCCTTCCGCCACCTCGAGCCGCGGATCTACCGCGAGATCGCGGCCAGGCTGCAAGGACGTCGGGCACAGCGCGAGCGCTTCGTCTCCCGCGTCGTCGCCGCGCTCCGCGAGGAGCTGGATCGGAACGGCATCAACGCGGAGATCACCGGCCGGCCGAAGCATATCTACAGCATCTACCGCAAGATGCAGCGTCGCAACGTGGAGATGGAGCAGCTCTACGATCTGCTAGCCGTTCGAGTTCTCGTGGAAAGCTCCGCCGAGTGCTACCAGGTGCTCGGCATCATCCACCAGCTCTGGCACCCGCTCCCTGGCCAGTTCGACGACTACATCGCGAGTCCGAAGCAGAGCCTCTACCAGTCGCTCCACACGACCGTCCTGTCGCTGGACGCGACGCCGCTGGAGATTCAGATCCGGACGCACGAGATGCACCGTGTAGCCGAGTACGGCGTCGCGGCCCACTGGCGCTACAAGGAGGGCGGTCGCAACAACGGCAAATTCGACGCCAAGGTCGCCTGGCTACGCCAGCTCATGGACTGGCAAAAAGAGGTCGTCGGCGGAGCACAGGCCTTCGTGGACTCGCTGAAGACGGATCTCTTCCAGGACCAGGTGTATGTGTTCACGCCGCGCGGAGAGGTGAAGGAGCTACCCAACGGCGCGACGCCGCTGGACTTCGCCTACCGCGTGCACACCGAAGTCGGACACTGCTGCGTCGGCGCGAAGGTCAACGGTCGATTGGTCGCGCTGGACTACCGACTGGCCAACGGGGACATCGTAGAGATCGTCACGGCCAAGGGCTCCAAGGGGCCCAGCCGCGACTGGCTCAACCCGAACCTCGGCTACATCCACACCGCGACCGCTCGCGAGAAGATCCGCCAATGGTTCCGACGCCAGCAGCGGGACGAGAACATCATCCGTGGGCGTGAGCTGCTGGAGAAGGAACTGAAGCGACTCGGGCTGGAGAACGTCAAGCTCGAGTCTGTCGCGACAACGTTGAAATACGAGCGGTTGGACGACTTCCTGGCCGCGGTCGGCTACGGCGACGTGCACCCACACCTGGTCGCGACCCGCATGCTGGCGGAGAGCCAGGTCGAGCAGCAAGCGCCGATCCCCACGGTTGCCCCGGCTCCCCAGCCGGTGCGGGGCATCCGCGTCCTGGGAGTGGGCGACCTGCTCACCCGACTGGCTCGCTGCTGCAACCCGGTCCCAGGTGACAGCATCATCGGTTACATCACTCGCGGCAAAGGCGTGACCGTCCACCGGTCCGATTGTGTGAGTATCGCCCGCGAAGACGAGCGCGACCGCCTGGTGTCGGTTGACTGGGGGCGGACGGAGCAGCAGGTGTTCCCGGTCACCTGCCGCGTGGAGGCTTGGGACCGCGAGGGCCTCGTGAGGGACATCGCCGCCGTTGTCGCGGACGAGAAGGTCAGCATGAGCGCCGTCAGCGCGGTCGTCCACAAAGACCAGACGGCCACTGTCTGGTGCACCCTTGAGGTCACCGGTCTCGACAAGCTGAGCCGTATTCTGAACCGCATCGAGGGCATGCGGGACGTCTTCAACGTGGTCCGCGAGGTCGGTAAAGCCCCATCGCCAGCCAACAGTTGACGGCGGCCTCTCCGCGTTCGGCGCGCCGTCACTTCGAGTAATCGGTCTCCCGCGACGTGATGAACTCGACCAGTGACGGGCGCCCGTCTTGCACGGCCGCGATCGCTCTCCGCAGCGCCGGGACGATCTGCCCGATCTCTTCGACGCGCTGGGCATAGCCGCCCAGCGCGTCCGCGATCCTAGCGAAGTTGCCCCCGAGATAGAGCGTCTGGTAGCGCTCCGTGGCGATCTCGAGGTGGGGCTTCTCGATCGCCATGGCGAAATTGTTCAGGACGATTGTCAGGATCGGCACTCCAGACCGGACGGCGGTTTCGAAGTCGAGCCCGACCATGCCGAACGCCGTGTCGCCCATGAGATTGATCACCAGCCGTTCGGGCTGCGCCAGCTTCGCGCCGATCGCCAGCCCCAGCCCGTAACCGAGCTGTGTGGAGCGACCCCAGCCGATGTACCCATGGGGCACCTGGCTCACCCAGAACGGGCTGAGCTGGTTGCGCGGACTTCCAGAATCGTGGGTGATGACTGTGTTCCGCCGATCCACCAGATGCATCAACTCCCAGATGACCCGATACGGGTTGATCGGGGTCTCGTCCGAGGTCAGCTTCGGAAGCCACGCGCTCAGCCACTCGCTCCTCGAATGAGCGATCTCGCCGGTCACCTCGGAGCCGTCGCGTGGTCGCGCTACGAGGGTGTGCACTGCTTCGAGGAGCTGTCGCAGCACGAGCTTCGCATCGCCCACGATCGCGTGTCGCGTGGGGTACACCTTGTTGATGTCGCACGCGTCCGCTGTGGCGTGCAGGATCGTCTTTCCCGCCGGAATCGGCACGGAGAAGCTGCCGTGGCTGAAGCTGCAGCCAATCCCGAAGACGACGTCAGCGCGGTCGAGGAAGTGGTGGACCGGCCCGGTCGTCGTGGCGCCACCAGAGCCGAGCGCCAGCGGGTGGTCTTCCGGAAAGGCGCTCTTCCCGAGCAGAGTCGTCATGACCGGAGCCTGCAGCAGCTCAGCCAGTTCTTGCAGCTCACTCCAGGCCTCGGCAGACAGAACGCCCTGCCCTGCGTGGATCACCGGCCGCGCCGCCTGGACGAGCGACGTGGCGACCGACTCCACATCCGCCGGATCGCCCTGAGACCGGAGGACCGGCACTGGCTGATAGGCGATGCCATCCTGGAGCTGCTCGCCAGCCACGTCTCCCGGTAACTCCAGCATCACGGGGCCTGGCCGACCGCTGCGGAGCTGGGTGAAGGCTCTGCGCATCAGGTCCGGCACGCGGTCCGCGAAGGCGATCTGGTCCACCCACTTCGTGACGGTCGAGTAGCTCTTCGGCGCGCTGAAGTTCGGATGTGTCGCTGCCTCTCGGCGGGGCACGCCCGCTGGCAAAAGCAGGATTGGGACAGAGTCGGCATACGCCTGGGCGACGCCGGCAAAGGCGTTCTCGGCGCCCGGACCAGCCTGCATCGCGAAGACCCCCCGTCGACCATCGCCGGCGAGTCGGCTGAAGCCGTCGGCGATGTTGACGCCGACACGCTCCTGGCGGCAGACGATCGGGCGAATACCGAGGCTGGAGACGGCGTCGATGAGCGGGTTGTTGGGAAAACAACTGAGGAACCGCACGCCTTCCCGGCGCAGGATCTCGGCGATCGCGTCGACCGCTCGCATGCCAGAAGCCTTTCCGCCGAGCGTTAGCCCGGCACCCGGGTCCTACTCCACGGTGAGATCGACGTTCGCAACCTCGGCGTCAAAGTCCCAGCCGGAGGCGCTGACGGTCACCTTCGTGATCCGCGAGGGCTGTTCGCCGAGGCTGCGCAGGTCGAAGCTGAAGTGCTCCCATTCGCCCTGGCGAAGCTGCTGACCCTCCACGGGACTATCTACCGGGTTGCCGGCCGGATCACCGTAGTAGAAGCCACGCTCCCAGGTGGGCCGGCCGCCGTTCTCCGTGATGTACTCGACGCTGAGCATCAGGGGATACTCTGATCCGCGGAAGCCGCCCCCGGTCAGACTCTGAAAGTTGATCTTGATCCAGCCTGAGAGCACGATCTGGCGGTATGGCGTGACGTCCCGATCGATCCGCTGCTCCAGCCCGGTCTGGTTATGGAAGTTCTTCGTCGTCGTACGGGAGATGCGAACGATGTTGCTCGGGAGACCAGTGCTGCTCTGGTCAATGACGAACACACGCCCACCCGTGTCGGGCCGGCCCGGCTCGCCCCGACTGAAGACGCACCAGGATTTCAGTATGTCGATCGTCTTGTCGCCCTGCTTGTCGCATAGCGGTGGGATTTCAATTCGCCGAACCGGCTCGCGGCGCGGCGGCGGGCTCACGTCGTCAAAATCCAGCTCCCGGAACGTCCCATTGGCGACGAGGTCCTCCGTGATGTCCCGCGGTTGACGACTCGCCTCTTTCGCTGGCAGCTCAACGCGCTGCCGGTCAGCAACCTGAATTGTCGGGCCGCTCGTCTGGTCGACCGTCGCGAGGCCGCTGTAAACAGATGCGCGCGTCTCAGCCTCCTGAGCCCAGACCAGGTACTCACCAGGCGTCAGGCTCAGCGTGCCCAGGCTCGTGTGTACCAGGAGGGGACGATCCGACGGCAACGGCTCCGGCGCGGTGATGATCGCCGCGCCGGCGTTCAGGTCCAGCTCGATACTCGTGAGACCTGGGTCGAACTTACCCTGGTGGTGCTGAGCGAGCCGGAGGTCCGCGCCGGACAACAGGCGGGCCGTCCCCCCATTGAGCAGGCGGAGCACCAGCTCCGAGGCCTGGGGCACCTCGACGTGCCCCAGCTCCTCGATGAGCGCCCCATCCTTCAACCGGATCTCACTTCGCCCGTCGCTTGGGGACGTGTACAGCGGAATGCCCCGGACGCTGAGCACCTCGGCGGCCACGGGAACAACCGCCGTGCGACGGTAGACGTCCACCTTATAGACGCCAGAGGCGACCAGCCCGGTCCAGATCGCGAAGGCGCCCAGGATGATCGTCCAGGCTCGTCGTCTCGCCCGCGCAGCCTGGGCAGCGTCTAACCCGCCCTGGGTGGGCGCGCTGGCCGGCGGCTGGCCGGTGGAGTTCGGCGGATTCAGGATTGCCATCTGAGTCCCTGAACTGGCGCTCGAGTCGATCTGAGCCGAGCCGTCACACCCCTGCGTGAGGCGACCGGGGCTTGGGCCGGCGCGTCGGCTAGCTTACGCGCCTCAAGCCATTCCGGCAGCCTGCCCGCCACAATCGCCTCGCGTATTGCCTCAGCCGTCCGAATCAGTACACGTAGATTGTGCACGCTGAGCAAACGCGCTGCCAGAGGCTCGCCGGCTCGCGTCAGGACGTGGAGGTAGGCCCTGCTAACTCGCGCACAGGTAGCACAATCGCAAAGCTCCTGAATCGGGCTCGGATCCCTGGAGAGCTCGGCGCGTCGCAAGTCGAGACGCCCCGCGTCCAGGAGCGCGACACCTGTCCGCGCCAGCCGCGTTGGCAGAACGCAATCGAACATGTCCACGCCGGCCACCGTATAGTCCACGATCTGCTCTGGTGTACCGACCCCCATCAGGGACCGGGGCCGGTCGGGCGGTAGCTCGCGGACCGTGGCGATGACGAGATCGTCCGTCACAGAACGCGGCTCACCCACGCTCAGGCCGCCAATCGCGTAGCCTGGGAACCCCAGCACCGCGTAGTCGCGTGCAGCTTGCACGCGCAGGTCTTGGAACATTCCACCCTGGACGATGCCGAAGAGCCACTGGTCCGCCCTACGGTGCGCCGCCCGCGAACGCAGCGCCCAGCGCCGACTGCGATCGAGCGCCTGTGTGACGTCAGCTCGAGAAGCATCCGCGGTACGGCAGTCGTCCAGCGGCATGACCAGGTCTGCGCCAAGCTGCTCCTGCGTTCGAACGACGGCCTCCGGGGTGAAATCGAGCTGGCTGCCATCCACGTGACTGTGAAAACGAACGCCCCTCTCGTTAACCTCAGCACGCTTACGAAGACTCATCACCTGGAAACCGCCGCTGTCGGTCAGCATCGGACCGCTCCAGCCCATGAAGCGGTGCAGTCCGCCCTGGCGATCGACCGCCTCCGCGCCCGGCCGCAGCGCGAGATGATAGGTGTTGCTGAGCACGCACCGTGCACCATGGCGCGCAAGATTGTCCGGTGTGAGAGACTTGACGGTCGCCTGGGTGCCCACTGGCATGAAGGCGGGGGTCGGCAGTGTACCATGGGGAGTCTCGAGGATCCCTGCCCGGGCGCCCGTGACACGGCAGGTTGCAGTGAG
>JADZDV010000204.1 GCA_020850915.1 Chloroflexota bacterium
TCGGAAGATCGCCGGGTTCCGTTGACGGTGGACGCTGCAGCAGGATGAGGTCAAGCGCCTGCTGGTAGACACGGTCGTCCTGTCGGAAGACGTCGGGATTGGCTCCCCGCTCCTCGGCTCCCTCCCAGCCTTCGGCAAGCAGACGCGCCAGCTCAGCCGGCTGGCCGTGGATCGCCTCATAAGTCTTCGATGCCACGAGCAGACCACTCCCCGTCGTAGTCAAAGAACCCCCGCCCGGCCCGCCGCCCGGTGCGGCCGGCCTGGGCGTATCGGCGCAGCGGGATAGCCGGCCGGTAGCAGTCCGCTCCGTAGTCCTGCTGCAGGACGCGAACCGTCTGCAGGACGTGGTCCACGCCGATCTCGTCGGCCCAGGCCAACGGCCCCCGCGGGTAGGCGACACCAAGACGCATGGCAAGGTCGACATCCGCCGGCGAGCGCGCCAGGCTCTCGTGGAGCGCAGCCGCGGCTTCGTTTGCCAGCATGGCGACGATTCTCAGACTCACCATGCCGGGGCCATCTCCGACGATCGCCGTCTCTTTGCCCAGGCGTGCGAGGAGCCGGGCCGCTCGGCCCACTGCTGACGGCTCGGTGTTCAGGCCACCGGCGACCTCGACAACTCCCGCCTCGGCGAGCGAGCCGACCATCGAGAAGCCGACGACCTGCCCGGTGTTCGGCAACGTGCTCGCGATCTCCGTCACGCTCCAGGGCGCACTGTAGACCAGCACCGGGGCGGAGCCGGTCGCCTGCTCCAGGGCGCACTGCAGACCCAGGCGCCGAGCTTCAAGGTGACCGGTCTCCACGGCCACGACGAGCGAGGCCTCGCTGGCACCGTTGCTGATGGGGATGCCCCGGGCGGCACAGCGTTGCCGCAGATCGTCTGCCTCCGGGCCAGTACCGAGAACGGCCACTGGCCCGGACCGCGCCCCGGCGCTGTCGAGTCCTGCTACGCCCGCGCTGCTGGTCGCCGCGTCTTCCAGCACTGGCCCGGGGCTGTCGTACTCGTAGAACCCGCGGCCGCTCTTCCGACCCAGACGGCCGGCCCGCACGAGCTGTCGCTGGAGGGCGGGTGGGCGGAAGCGGGGGTCATGGAACGTCTGCTCGAAAATGGAGAGCGACACGGTGTAGTTCACATCCAGCCCAATCAGGTCGATCAGTTCGAACGGCCCCATCTTGAAGCCAACCTGTCGCATGATCCGATCGATGGTCGGCACGTCGGCCAGCCCTTCTCCGAGGATCCGGAGCGCCTCCAGGTAGAAGGGGCGTGAGGCGCGGTTCACCAGGAATCCTGGTGTGTCCGCTACTTCGACCGGCTGCTTCCCAAGCTCGCGTGCCAGCTCCGTGGCAAGGGACACCGTCTCGTGCGAGCTCTGTGCAGCTCGCGCCACCTCTACGAGGTCCAGCATCACCGGCGGGTTGAAGAAGTGCATCCCGATGACGCGCTGAGGGGATGAGACGGCGGAGGCGATCGCCGTGACTGAGAGCGACGATGTGTTCGTCGCCAGGAGCGTCCCGCCAGGACAGATAGCGTCGAGCCGCTGAAACAGCTCGCGCTTCAATGGGAGGTCTTCTGTCGCCGCCTCGATCACCGCGTCGACATCGCTCAGCAACCGGAGATCGGTCACCGGCTCGATCCTGTCGAGCGCTGCTGAGATCTCCTCCTCGCTCAGCCTTCCACGCCGGCCGAACCGCTCGAGGGACGCCCCGATCACCGCGAGACCGCGCTCGAGAAAGCTCGTTTCCAGGTCGTACAAGAGCACGTGAAAGCCGGCTGTCGCCGCCACCTGGGCGATCCCAGCTCCCATCGTCCCGGCTCCCACGACTCCGATTCGCTTGCCTGCCACCGGACTGCTCCTTCCGGCCGCCCGATCGAGCGCGCTGTCATCGACGCTCCAGACCTGAGCATAGTCTGCCGTCGGGCGTTCGTCCAAGCGCCTCCATCGCTCCGGGCATCCGGACGTGCCCTGCCAGCACCGGTGACCGGTATGATCGGGGCCGGAGGTACCGTGACCGGACCGTCCTACACAGCCATCGTGTCAGGTGGCGAGCGGCTGCACCTCGATGTCTACCCATCCCAGCCGTCGGATCCTGCCGTCATTTTCATGCCCGGCACCGGGAAGTACGCCGCGCCATACGGGCCGTTCCTGGAGGCGCTCAGTGGTCGGGGCTACCAGGTGATTGGGATCGACCCGCGCGGCCACGGCCGAAGTGATGGAGTCCGTGGGGACTTCACCGTGGAGCAGCTCGTGCAGAACGTTCGGGACGTGCTTACCTTCGCTCTCGAGAACGTCTCCGCGCGTGTCGGTTTACTCGGCTCCTCGCAGGGCGCCATTGTCGTGCTCTATTCGCTCGCCATCGACGATCGAGCGGCCAGCGCGGTCTGCCACAATGCTGCTGTTCTGAACGAGTCTGCCGCGAAGGCGATCCACGTCTCGACGCTATCACGCTGGCTGCGGCCGCTCGCGCCCGTGCTCGGGCGGCTCGCGCCGGACGTGCGCTCCCCGATCCGTCGCTACCTGCCGATTGACGCGGTCTACGACGACGTGGCGCTCGGCGAGAAGCTGGACGCGGACCCGTTGACGGTCCGGGCGTATACCCTCCGCGCCCTGGGATCACACGCGAGCGCGGCGCCGGTCCGCCCCATCGAGGTGATCCAAACGCCGACGCTGTTGCTGGGCTCGGAGCGCGATCGACTGTTCCCGAGCGACTACCTCCGGTCGATCTTCGACCGGCTGACCTGCGAAAAGGAGTTCGTGAATCTGCGGGGCGCCGGACACATGCTCCTGCTGGAGCACGTTGCCGCTACGCTGCCGGTCGTGGCGGACTGGTTCGACCGGACCCTGAGCTAGACGTGTCCTCGCCAGGCCATGTTCCAGAACGCCAGCTCGTGACGGCTGGAGGTCAGGAACGCGGCCTCTAGACGGACCAGCTCGGCGGAGCCGGCACCCTCGGCGGCGCCGTCGAGCAGGTCGCGACACCAACGGGCGAGCGCGGCGAACCGCGAGTCGGCGTACATGTCGATCCAGCGAGCCAGCCGCTCTTCTGACGGTCGCGGCCTCTCCGCCAGGCGCAGGCCGATCTCGGAGTAGGCCCACATACAGGGCAGCAGGGCGGCGAGCAGCTCCGCGAAATCGGCCAGTGCGGCGGTACGGAGCAGAAAGTCCGCGTACGCGGCGTTCTCGGCGGCCAGCGGCTCATGTTCCAGCTCAGACGGCTGGATGTCAAACGCGCTGGCATAGGCGCGGTGCAGCGCCATCTCGTCCACGAGTGTGGCGCGCAGCAGCTCCGCGAACGCCGTCATCGTCGCGAGGTCCGGTGCGCGCGCGGCTCCGAGGGCGAAGACGCGCGCATACTCGGTCAGAAAACGATAGTCCTGGCGGACCCAGAAGCGGAACCGGTCGAGGTCGAGAGTTCCGTCAGCGATGCCAGCCACGAACGGATGCGCGTGCTGGGCTGCCCAGATCGGCTCAGCAGCAGCGCGCAGGCGGCTTGTGAATCGTTCGATCACGCCAGGAGCCTAGCGGGACACGGCGAACGCGGCGTACGGGAAGTCGCTCTCCTTCATCGCCGCGTCGAGCATTTGAGCGGTGATGACGCGGCTGTAGCCATTGCCATCCGTGTCGACTGGGTCGTTGATCAGGAAGTTGTCGCCGAGCAGTCCGTGCACGACCACGTAGTGGTCGCCAAAGTACGCCGAGGTCGTGCGTCCGGGCAGCCGCCGGTAGAACACCTGCGCCAGGACCGGATGCCCAGCCCGGAGCTCGTTGCGAATCTCGTCGAGGGTCCAGTGATGGAACTGCTGCTCGCCATCGTACAGAGTCAGCGGTTTCAGGCCGTGCTTCTGGACGACGCCGGCCAGGTGCTGGATATACAGACCGCAGTCGTCGCAGCCGTCGTCCCCCTGGAGCGCGAGCGCCTCCTTGCGCGCCTGACCGGGGCTGACTTTCACCCCAAAGCCCTCGAGCACCATCGCCACGGTCGTCGGGCCGCAGTTCGCGAGCGAGTACGGCGTGTCGTCGAGCTGGCTCTGATACGGCACCTTCAGCCAGACGTCCGGGCCACGTCTGGTCATGATATCTCTCGTGAGCTCGTAACCCGACATCTGTTCAGGATCGGGGACGAGCGCAAGGTCAATGGCGGGCAGCCAGCCCTCCACCGGCTCCGCTCGCCCATCGCCCAGGACGTACGCCCTGGACCAGAAGCCTGTTGTGCTGCTGGTGATCTCGACGAACTCGCCCGGCTTCAGGACGCGAACAAGGCTGGCACTCGGGTCAGCGGCGGCGTACAAGCCAAGCGGAGCGCGTGTGCGGACCCAGCGCGGCCACGGGCTTGGAGCAAGATCGGCAGTGTCAGCCCAGGCTTCGCCGGGCGCGCGACCGGAGCGGTCGCCGGAGTAGAAGATGCGGAACCAACTGCCGTCTTTCGCTATGACGCGCAGCGCCGAGCCGCTGGGGATCTTGGTGAAGAGCACCCCGTCTCGGACGCCAGACCAGAGACCTGTCTCGCGCGTAGCGCGGACCCAGCCGGGAAGTGACGGATCGATAGGAGGTAGCAGTGTCGCCGGGGGAAGAACGCTCGCGGCGCCGCTGCTCGGCGGCTGCACGGCGGGCGAGGCCGGCGGATCGGGCGCCGCGGGACGGCTGGCTGAGAAGGGCGTGGCGGCTGGCGCCGCGGTCGGCGGGACCGCCGGTCCCGCGGCGAGCACGGATGGCGTGGCCGGCTCGAGGGTGGCGTCGAGTGTCGCGGCCCAGACCGGCGGTTCACTGCTGGCAGCCGGGCGCGGGTCGAAGAGCAGTCGGCCCAGCGCCACGATGGGGATGATCAGGAGCAGGAGGCCGATCGCGGGAATGCGCGCGAGGCGACGAGCCTGAGGGGAGCTGGAGGTGTGCATGCGGCGAGGAGTATCCGACTTCGTCGTGGGGCCAGTCAACCCGCCCATCTGGAGAGGGGGCGCAGGCTAGAATGGGAGGAGAGTCCATCGCAACGGAGCCACGTATGTCGAATCAGGAAGGCGCCAGCGGCACAGCCGCCACGCCGCGCTCTGGCCCCATTCGTCCGTTCGGCCTGTCACGCGAGCACCTCAACCGCGTCGAGCTGACGTTCATCCTGCGCGGCGGCGCCCAGCTCGCGGTCTCTGAGCAACTGCTCGACGAGGTCACCCCCGAGTCGCTCGATCGGTACGCGGCGCAGCTTAGTGAGCAGGTCACCTCTGGCCAGTCCCGCGCTTTCAGCGACCAGCAGAGCACGCCGGGGGTCCGTGCGTGGATCAACCTCGGGGAAGTCGTCGCGTTCAGCGTGCGCCAGGCGAAGGGGTAGGCGACTTCAGGCCGCTCGCCACAGGCTTCTGAAGTGAAGACGCTTCTCCTGATAATCGTCCTGTCGGGGCGCTGCGATACCGCGGCACGGGCCGAGGAGAGCGTCTTGCGGGAGCGGGACGCGTGGATGGCGCACCGTGGGCTCTGGGGAAGCGCGTGGGTTGGCTATGCGCCTGACGCGCCTCCGCCCGTGGTTGGGTGCTCGACGTCATGACAGTGTTGGACCCGACTCAGTTGTAGTGGCCGGTGAAGAGGATATAGGCGAGCTTCGCGAGCTCGTGGTTCGTCAGTTCGCGCTGATGAGCTGACATCCACCAGGACTGCTTTCTCCATTCACTGTCTGGCGCCGCGCGTGCGATGACCCGCACCCCGCTGCCAGCGTAGACCGCGTTGAATGTCCGCGTCGCGCGTTGCAGATGGTAGGGTGACGTCACGAGGATCAGGCTCCGAACACCGTCCCGCTCGAGCAGCCGTCTGGTGTGGACCGCGTTGCCGTAGGTATCCTCTGCCAGCTCGTCCAGGAGGATCGCCGACGGACGCACGCCCTGTCGTTCGGCCAGGACGCGCATCGCCGCCGCGTTCGAGATGCCTCCATCGCCAGCCGCTCCCGAGAGGACGAGCTCTGGCGCCCAGCCGTCGCGCCAGAGCCGCACTCCTTCAGCCAACCGAGCGAGCTGCTCGTCGCCGCTGATCACGACGATCGCGTCGCTCACCTCGAGCGTCGGTTGAAAGCCCTCGACGACGAACCCCGCGCTAAGAATCAGTGCTGCCAGCAGCAAGGCGATTCCCAGGCTCGAGAGCGCTCCCAGACGAATGAAGCGTCTGGCGCGTGAGGCGCCGCCTGGCCGACGCGTCTCCACAGTGCGCCCAGCACGGTGGCCGGAGCCATGAAAGGCGCCTGGCCACGAGCTTCGCCGCGAAGGCCTAGCTTGAATGAACTGGTTCCGGCTCACGTCTGATCCGCCACGATGATAGCCGCTGAAACGGCCTGGTCAAGAGCGCGCGCGGGCGGCCCCTGGCCCGGGCGACGCGGCTGGAGAGGGCACGGGTGAAGAGATCGGTGATAGCATTGCCGGAGCCGCTCTGGGTCGCGGGTGTTGGCTGGGGCTGGATCGATCGGGACGTGGGGACAGCGGCGGTGACCGCTGGGCCGGGCGGGGAACAGCCAATCAAGGTCAGAGCGCAAGCGATCGCCGAAAGCCAGCGAACATGGAGCTGGCCGCGCGCCGACGGCTTGCGTAACCACGCTAGCACGACGCTCCCTCTGGATCGGATATCTCGCTCGATGCGATCCGGCCCGGTGGACAGGCTCTCTCGCCAGTATATCGGTGCCGCCCCCCGGGAGCCGGCCGTGTCGTGCCGGACCGCTGAGCGTTGAGCCGATGCCTGCCGGCTTGCACACCAGCCGTGCACCAGTGTGAGTGTGAGAAGGAACGTCAGTGACAGCCGAACCGACCGTTCTGCTCCATCGCGATGGCTACGTTGCCACGTTGACGCTCAATCGCCCCACGGCGATGAACGCTCTTGACAGCAGGCTGATGACCGAACTGCTGCAGTGTTGCCGCGAACTGGAAGATGATGCCGATGTCAGGGTCGTGCTGCTCCGAGGAGCAGGCGATCGGGCGTTTTCAGTCGGCGCAGACCTCAAGGAGCGCCAGGGGCTCGACGTTCATGCGACTCGCCTGCTCCGCGCCAGGCTGGTCAAGTCGTACCGAGCCGTCAACCGACTGCCGATGCCGACCGTCGCAGCCGTCCATGGCTGGGTGCTTGGCGGGGGGTTTGAGCTCGCGATGTGCTGCGATCTGATCGTCGCGGCGGACAACTCGACGTTCGGCCTGCCCGAGGTATCGCTTGGCATCATGCCAGGCGGAGGGGGGACTCAGCTTCTGCCGCGGTTGATCGGCGCTTCGAAGGCGAAGCTGTTGATCTACACGGCGCGCCGCTTCCATGCCGTGCAGGCGGCTGAGCTCGGCATCGTAGCGGAGGTGGTCCGCCGTAGCGATCTCGACGAAGCGGCGCGGGCACTGGCCGCGGAGATTGCCGCCAATGCGCCCATCTCGCTGCGCCAGGCCAAGCGGGCGATCGATCTTGGCGCCCAGCTCGATCTGGAGTCCGCCTTTGCTTTGGAGGCGGAAGTCTACAACACCACGCTCCTCTCCGAAGACCGCCTGGAGGGGCTGCGCGCCTTCGCTGAGAAGCGCATGCCCACGTACAGGGGCCGATAACTCGCGTTGCGTGACACCTCTGGGTGCCAGGATGTCCCCCCATCTGGTGTCCCCGACCTCGCATGTCGGCCGTTGTACGGGGTGACGCGGATGTCTCGCCTGACGTGCGGGGGGGCGCAGGCGACGAGCGCGAACGGGAGGGGTGCGACATGGGCATCGTCGACTGCTATCTTCGCGAACAGATCGTTCGCGGCGAGCTGTCAGATGAGAAGTCTCGGCCGCTCGACGTCTTGAACAACGCCCTGGAAAGCTATGTCATTCTGACCAATTGCTCCTTGTGGGGCCACCGCTCCGGCACAGAGCCGATTCTGCTCGGCATGACACGCGTGCAGAAGAGCCAGATCCTGATCGTCGTCCCCCACGACCAGCAGCTAGCGGTTCCCTCGGCCTTGCGACACGGCTGGGTGCGGAAGCAGCAGGTGCGTGTCTCAGCAGGCGTCGGGCCGCTCATCATCGCCGGATACTTCCACATTCCGACGAGTGAGACGCTCTCTCTGGCTCGCCTGCTCCGGGATGGCGATGGTCGCCAGTTTCTCCCCATCACGGACGCCACGATCACGAAGCTCGATTCCCCTGCCTGGCAGCTCCAGTTCGACTCGGTGTTCGTGATGCGTCACGCGCTCGGCTTCTTCTCCGTTGAGGAGGTCAAGGGCCCCGAACTCGTCGCGCCGTTGGGAGACGAGGTGTACCGCCGCCTCATGGGTCAACTCGGATCGGCCCTGGGAAGCGCAGCCACCGCCAACCGAGGCCGCGGCTACTAGGTCAGGAGGTCGCCTCTCCTCGTCTTCGGTCGATTTCCAGGTCGAGCTGCTCCAGCTCCGCGTACGCTTCCGCGACGACCTTGTAGCAGCGCTCCAGGTACAGCGCCGCCAGCCTGGAGCCGCCTGGCCCGGGTTGTCGCGCGGCTGTTATCAGCTCCGTGACCCGGTAGGCTGGTCCGAGACGGCGGCCAACCCGCTCCATCTCGAGCGCGGTCTCCTCGGCCAGCGACCTATCACTTCCCTCGACCGCGTAGCGTAAGGTCCCCAGGAGGCGGGCCAGCCGGCTGACCCGCTCCGCGTCTGTCATGACGTCCAGCAGGATCTCCTCCACGTCGGGTAGGGCCGGCGACGAAGCTTCGGACGTCGAGATCTCGGGCAGATCCTCCGCGAACGTGGACCAGAGGCGACCGTACTCTCCTGCGAGGTCCATGAGCACGAGCATCGCCTGTTGAAGCTCGCGCGGGTCAATCGTGCCGCCGTCGAGCAGGTCGTCCGCTCGCGCCACGGCAACCCGCTCTAACCAGGCTTTGCTCTCCACTCGCTCAGGAAACGGCGGCAGTGGGATCGCCTGAATGCCCCCGCTCGGCATGGTAGGCAGTTGCGTCGCGAACATCGGCGGGACCAGCTTCGCCAGGTCCATCACCACCGGCGCGACGACGAGATAGCTGGCCCAGACACGGTCTGGCGCGTCCGCCTCCCTGAAGTACACCAGAGCATGTCCGCGTGGCGTTGCTGGATCGCCGCGTTCGAATGACGCTCGCATAGCGGTGAACTGTCGCTCCCGTCTCGAGTCGATCATACCACGTGGTTTCTACTCCTCGGCCCGGGGAGCGCTGCGCCGTACAATCTTCACAGCAGCGACAGGGAGGCTTGCCATCAGCCCACCGCTCTGGCATTGTCCGCGTTGCGGCGCGGATGTGGACGATGCCGCCGCGCACCTCCGGGCCGAGCACCGACCGGGTGGTCCGATCGTGGATCGATTCGGCCTCTCGTCTCTGCTGAGCCACTCCCAGGCCGAGCCCCCGGCCGAGCGCCCCCGAGCGCGCCTGCCGCGTGCCGGAGCCAGCAGAAGACGGGGCGGAGCGGGTCGCGCCGACAGACGCCCGGCGAATACCGCCTCATCGACCGCCAGCTCCGACCAGAACCTGCTCTGCAAGGTTGACGAGGGTGTTCTTCGCCTCGAAGCCACAAACCTCGAAGGCGTGGACACGTTCGAGCTGCGGTTTCAGCTCATGCGCTTACCGAGCGTCGCGTCGGTGGGGATTGACATCGCGGCCGGGCTGGTCGATCTGGTCCTGGCACGAGGCGCGCACGTGCGTCATCTCATGCATCTGGCCCGGGCCCGCGCCGGCCTGCGCCTCGAGGGGGCGGAGCTACACAGCACGCCGCCCGCCGGCGGCGTGCTGGGATCGGGGACGCTCATCGGTCGCCTGGAGTGATGGCCTAGCTCCACGGCTCGTACGGCTGGCTGAAGGGCTGCCAGACACGCACGATCCCGGCGGCGCCCTGCACGATCTCGTCGATGCGCGAGAGGTCCGTGCTGGAGAGCGACACCGTCAGCGCGCCCAGATTGTCTTCAAGCTCTGAGGGTCGCCGCGGGCCGACCAGACTACTGCTCAGGGCCGGGTGGCGCATCGCCCAGGCGAGGGCGACCTGCGCCACCGTCTTGCCGAGCGGAACCGCGACGTCTGACCGGAGCCGCTCCACGACCTCGACGTTTCGAGGGAGGTTTTCGGGTGAGAACAGCATCTGGCCCGTCGCGGCTCCCGAGGCCCGCCAGTCGCCGGAGCCGAAGGCCGTGTCGCGACGCAGCCCCCCGGTGAGCAGTCCGTTCGCGAGCGTTGAGTATCCCATGACGCCGACTTCGTGCCGCTGCGCCCAGGGGAGGACCTCCGCCGCCATCCGCTGGTCGAAAAGCTGCCAGGGAACCTGGATGACGTCGATCCGACGCAGCCGCATGCAGGTCTCCAACTGCTCGACTGAAAAGTTCGAGGCCCCAACGAAGCGCGCTTTCCCCTGTCGCACGAGGTCGTCCAGGGCGGTCATCGTCTCCTCAAACGGCGTCCTCGGATCCGGCCAGTGCACGAGGTACACGTCGATGACGTCCGTGCCGAGGCGTCTGAGGCTGCCTTCGATCTCCTCGAAGATGCTTGCGCGCGTGCTGTCGCGGGTGAAGCCGCGGGGCTCGGCTGGGATGTTCCCGCACTTGGTGACGATGACCGCCTCGTTCCTTCGATGGCCCAGCGCTTTCCCGAGGGCCACCTCCGAGCGTCCGTCGCCATAGCCGCGGGCGGTATCGAAGATGTTGATGCCAGCATCAAGCGCCTGGTTGACGGCCAGCGTCACCTCCTGGTCGTCGATCGCACCGTAGGCGACGGCGCTCATCGGCCAGGTGCCGAAGCCGATGGCGGAGACCTCCAGCCCGGTGCGTCCGAGCTTGCGGTACTGCATCGCGGTCATGTCACTCTCCTCGGTCAGTCGGAATGAAGTGGTCACGCGGGGACCATAGTAAATGGCTGACACCTGGAGGAGCCACGACGGCCGGGCCCGAGGGCGCCGCGGGTGCGACCGACGTGTGTTGGAACGGCCCTACCGGTCTGTCGACCACGCTGCAACATGGTTCGGGCGCGCCCGGGCGCCTGCTGGATGTTTGACACGAAAAGTCGGCCGTGTTAGACTACTGTTTGCCCGCCCCTTGAGCGAAGGCGAGGGGAGGCGGGAGCGTGAGAGCGAGGAGTGAGGAGCGCGGCGGCGGGCAGGGCCCCGATAGCCGGGAGGCTTTCGGGGTTTTTGGTCGGGGGCGCGGGGGCCTGGAGACGGGTCTGGCCACACGGAGGCGCTGGAGCGAGGGAGAGCTGGTGCGGGGCGCTGGCGGGGCACGTTAACAGTCGGAGAGTAGTGGGGCGCGGGACCTGGAGCAAGACTTTTGGGGCAGCGGCGGGTCTGAACCTGCAGGGTGGTGACACGGTGCAGGGGAGAGAGCCGAGCTTCCCGGGAGCCCAGGACACGATGGAGAGTTTGATCCTGGCTCAGGATCAACGCTGGCGGCGTGCCTAAAACATGCAAGTCGGACGCACCCCTGAGAGGGGGTGAGTGGCGGACGGCTGAGTAACACGTGGATGACCTGCCCTCTGGAGGGGGACAACCCCGCGAAAGCGGGGCTAAGACCGCATGAGCCCGGACGGTCGGACGTCTGGGGAAAGCCGGGAGGTGCCGGAGGAGGGGTCCGCGGCCGATTAGCTAGTTGGTGGGGTAACGGCCTACCAAGGCAGTGATCGGTAGCTGGTCTGAGAGGATGGTCGGCCAGACTGGGACTGAGAGACGGCCCAGACTCCTACGGGAGGCAGCAGTTAGGAATTTTGGGCAATGGGCGGAAGCCTGACCCAGCAACGCCGCGTGGGTGACGAAGCCTTTCGGGGTGTAAAGCCCTTTTCTCCGTGACGATCGTGACGGTAGCGGAGGAAGAAGCCCCGGCTAACTACGTGCCAGCAGCCGCGGTAATACGTAGGGGGCGAGCGTTGTCCGGAATCATTGGGCGTAAAGCGCGAGCAGGCGGCCTGCA
>JADZDV010000205.1 GCA_020850915.1 Chloroflexota bacterium
ACGCGCCTGCTCCGGGTCGGCGGGCGGCGTCCCATCGTCACGTAACACGAAGCCGGCGTCGTACCGGCGGACGCGGGAGTACAGAGAGTCCCCCAGCCCGCCGGTGAACGCGGTGCTGCCACGGACCACCTCCTGGTAGAACGCCCAGGGGCCCAGAAGCAGCAACATGCCCGCCAGCGCCAGTGCAGCCCGCTCGAGCCGCCAGCGGATCGTCCGGCTGTCCAGCAGGAGCGGCAGGAGCACCACCGGCAGCAACGCCGGCGCGGCCGGCCGGGTCAGGGCAGCAAGCCCAAGACAGACGCCGGTCGCCAGGTACCACCCGCGTCGCGCGGTCTGGCTGGCCAGCGAACAGACGACCAGCGCGCCGAGCAGCAGCGGAGTAAACAGCGCTTCTGAGATGACGAGCTGCTCCATCTGGAGCAGCGAGCCGTTGAGGGCCACCAGGACAGCCGCGACCAGACCGACCGGTCGCGAAAAGGCGAGCGCGCCAAGGAGGTAGGTGAGGACGACGGTGACCAGACCCAGCGCATGCTGCACGGCAACTGCCCGCTCCAGGCTCGGCCCGAGGCCGGCGATGCAGCCGGCCAGGAACAGCGAGTACAGCGGCGCGCGCTTGAGCGGTAGGACCAGGGAGCCGCCCGTCGCCACGCTGTACCCTGCCGAGAAGTAGTCGGCGCTGTCGTTGCCAACGAGAAAAGCCGGCGCCTGCGCCGTGAGGGCGACCCGGAGCGCAGCAGCCGCGACCAGTGCGACCGCGAGAATGAGGACGACGCCGCGCGTCCAGACCGGGCCTCTGGCCGCGCCGGTCGGTTTGAACGCTGGCCTGGGCGGCTCCTCGCGAGGCGCGGCGACAGCGGTCAGCTTGTCCGAACGCTCATTCGTTGCGCTCATCCCCCCATTCGTACCGCGTCGGCTGGCCTGGTCTCGTAGCCCCTTCTTGAACCAGAGCTACGGCGGGACTCACATGGTCGTGCGAGCAGCGTCCGCGGGTCTCGCCGCGGCGCTAGTCTAGCTGACGGGTCGGAACGCCGGCAGCGTCACCTCGTCCGTGACGTCGTCGTAGACGATCTGGACCGGCAGCCCGACACGAACGGCCTCCGGCGTCGGCTCGACGTCCACCAGGTTCACCATCATGCGCGCTCCCTCCTCCAGCTCCACGAGAGCGACCACGTACGGGACGCGCGCGGCGAAGAACGGGTTCGCGTGGCGGTGCGCGATGGTGAAGGCGTGGACGACACCCCGACCGGAGACGGGCGTCCAAGCCAGGTCCCGCGACGCGCAGGACGGACAGATCGGCCGCGGGTAGTAGACGTACAGGCCGCAGCTCTGGCAGCGCTGGAGCCGGATCGCGTGCGCCTTGAGGCTGTCCCAGAACGGTCTGGTCACGGGGTCGGGCATCGGCAGCGGGCGCTGAGGCACGGACATCGCTATCCCCTCCCCAGGATGACAGTCCCGGTGGCCGAGATGAGGCCGCCGGTCCCGTGGACGAGGCCGATCTGGGCATCGTTCACCTGACGAGCGCCCTGGTCGGCGTAGTCGTGGCGGAGCTGACGCACCCCTTCGATGATGGTGAAGATGCCGTACATGCCAGGGTGGGTGTACGAGAGCCCGCCCCCGCTGGTGTTGAGCGGAAAATCGCCGCCTGGCGCCGTGCGCTGGCCGCTGACGAACGCCCCCCCTTCGCCCTTTGCGCAGAACCCCAGGTCCTCGAGCGTTAACAGCACCGTGAAAGTAAAGGAATCGTAGACCTCGGTCACGTCGATCTCCTCGTGGCGCACGCCGGCCATCTCGAAGGCGCGGGAGCCGGACAGCCGCGCGGGCCCGCTGGTCAAGTCCGGCATCTGGCTGATGATGGCGTGGTCGTGTGCCTCCCCGAAGCCGAGCACCCAGATCGGCGTCGCACGACAGTCCCGCGCCCGCTCGGCGCTGGTGAGGACGACCGCCCCGCCGGCGTCCGTCACGAGGCAGCAGTCCAGCAGGTGGAACGGATACGAGATCCAGCGCGAGACGAGCACGTCCTCGATGGTGAGGGGAGCGCGCATGAGCGCCTTCGGGTTCATGGCAGCCCACTGGCGCGTCGCCACAGCGATCTCAGCCAACTGCTCGGAAGTGGTGCCGTACTGGTGCATGTGGCGAGAGCAGGCCATCGCGTAGGCCCCGACCGGGAACGGCAGGCCGAACGGCTCCTCGAACTGTCCCTGCATGAGCTGCGGGCCGCCCGGACGGGGCGGAAAGCCGATGCGCGAGCGGCCGCTCTGGCCGTGAGTGATCAGCGCCACATCGCAGAGTCCCGCGGTGATGGCCGCGACCGCGTGGCCGACGTGGATCACGAACGACGAGCCGCCCACGCTCGTGCCGTCAGTGTACCGCGGCTCGATGCCGAGGTACTCGCCAACCTCGGTCGTCGCCACGCCGGCGGTGAACAGACCGTCCACGTCACGAACGGAGAGCCCAGCATTGTCCAGGGCGTTCAGCGCCGCTTCGGCGTGGAGCTGCATGCTGGACTTGGTTGGAACGACGCCGATCACGTCCGACTCGTCCACGCCGACAATGGCGACCTTGCCGCTGAGATCCCTCACGCCACCTCCTGTTGCGCTGCCCTGTGATCGCGCGGCCCCAGCATACCAGCCCGCGCCGACCCGTGCGGCCCGGCGGGCACGCCCTAGCGTGGCGAGATCTCTCGACAGCGAGCCAGACGCCTGCTACGCTATCCATCAGGCAGGTAGCTTGCACGGTTGAGGGCACCGGTCCCGCCGGCCACCGATGAAGGGAACAACTCGCATGGCCACGTTCGATCGCCGCGCATTCTTACGACAGGTCGCGGGAGCGGCAGGGTTGGGGTTGGCGTTGCCGCTGTTCGCTGCGTGCGCCCCGGCGGCGCCGAGCCCGGCCAAGCCCGCGGACACTGCCAAGCCACCCGAGCCGACCAAGCCCAGCGCGCCGGCGCCAGCCGCCTCACCGGCCGCTGCTGGAGCTGCGCCATCGCCGGCCGCGGCCGCGCCGGCGACAGGTGGCAAGCTGACAAAGGTCACCTATGGCATCGTCAGCTACAACCCATTCCACCTCGTCACGATCATCATGCAGCATAACCCCCGGTTCCTGGCCAATCACGGCGTCGAGATGGACCTCATCCTGACCGGCAGCGCGCCGGCCGCCGTCTCGGCGATGGTCGGCGGCTCGATGAACATGACGACCGCCACGGTGGAATCGGCGTGGCCCGTCCAGGACAAGGAGCCGGACATCAAACAGATCATCGCCGCTGATGTCGGCACGCCGTACAGCCTGATCGTAGCCCCAGAGATCAAGAAGATCGCCGATCTGAAGGGCAAGGCACTCGGCGGGACGTCCATCCGGGGCGGGGCAGATATCAGCGCCCTGCGGGCGATGCTGGCGCTCAACGGCTTGAACGACGGCGACTTCACCGCCGTCGTCGTCGGCTCGATTGCCGAGCGCACCGCCGCCATGAAGGCCGGCACGATCTTCGGCTGCGCCCAGCTCGAGCCACAGTCCACCCAGCTCCTCGACGCGGGTTTCAACCTCCTGGCCGTGGGCGATGACTTCCCGGAGCTGAAGAACGTCATCTCCGTGCCCGTGATCGCGAAGAAGAGCTGGTACGAGCCGAATATGAACACGGCAGTCAGCTTCGTCCGCGGCTGGATGGATGCCACCAAGTGGCTCTACGACCCGGCGAACAAGGACGCCGTCGTCAAGCTCATCATGGACACGATGAAAGTGGACACCAGGCCTGCTACGAACGCCTACGACCGCCACGTCACCAAGCTCCAGACGATCCCGAAGGACCCGCGGATGGACGTCAAGAAGATCGAGGCCGTGGCCGCGATTCAGAAGAAGATCGGCACGCCCAACGTTCCCGAGGACCAGTCGAAGTACCTGGACAACACGATCGTCGAGAAGGCGATGGCCATGGGCTGAGGCCCGGGACCGCCAAGCCCGAACAGACTGGAAGCCACGGTGACGCGCCGTGGCTTCCACTGTCTTCTGGCGCGGCACAGCGCGTTCAAAATTCTCGACAGCGAGCCGCGCGCTTGATACGCTTTCCGGCCAGTAAGGAGCCTGCACGGTCGGCGGCCATTGTCCGCTCGACCACCGATGGAGGATACAACTCGCATGGTCACGTTCGATCGCCGCGCATTCTTACGACAGGTCGCGGGAGCGGCAGGG
>JADZDV010000206.1 GCA_020850915.1 Chloroflexota bacterium
CGGTGGACGTTGCGTGGCAGAGCGTTAGAAGCACTCTTCGCCAATCAGCAGGTCGTCGAACGTCTGTCGTCGGCGCATCAGCCGAGCCTGGCCGTCTCGTACCAGGACGACAGCCGGCTTTAGCGCCTGGTTGTAGTTGCTGGACATGGCGAGGTTATAGGCACCAGAGGTCGGCAGCGCCAGGATGTCGCCCGAAACCAGCGGCGGCAGATCAATGTCCTTGATCAACAGGTCGCCCGATTCGCAGTACTTGCCGGCGACGGTCACCACCTCCGTGCGGTCTGCCTCTGGCCGGTTCGCCACGATCGCCTCGTACGCGGCGCCGTAGATCGCGGGCCGGATGTTGTCCGCCATGCCACCGTCAACGGACACGTAGGTTCGCAGGTCTGGGATCTTCTTGATGGCCCCGACGGTGTAGAGCGCAACGCCCGCCTGGCCGACGATAGATCGCCCGGGCTCGATGACCATGCGCGGCTGACCCAGGTCGAACCTCGCGCCCAGTTGGCCGATGCCCTCCCCGACCTGTGCCACGATCTCGGGGATCGGCCACGGATCGTCTACATCGGTGTAGGCCACACCCCAGCCGCCGCCCGGGCTGTACTCCCGCGGCTCGACGCCGAACTCATCCCGCATGCTCCTCGCGAACGAGAAGGCGATCTCGGTCGCCTCGATGTACGGCTCCAGCTCGAAGATCTGGGACCCAATGTGACAGTGGTAGCCCAACAGCTCCAGACCGTCGCCCCGCACGGCTCGCTCGACCGCCTCGCGCGCCTGGCCGGTGCTGATCGGAAAGCCGAACTTCGAGTCCAGGATGCCGGTCTTGCGAAAGTCGTGGGTGTGCGCCTCCACGCCAGGGCTCAGACGCAGCAGGATCGGCTGGCGGAGACCTCGCTCATTCGCGAGACGGTCGAGCAGCTCCAGCTCGTAGAAGCTGTCCACGACAATGCGGCCGACGCCGGTCTCGAGCGCCATCCGTAGCTCGTCCGGGCTCTTGTTGTTGCCGTGGAAGTAGATCCGCTCACTGGGGAAGTCCACGCTCTGCGCCATGAACAGCTCGCCGCCTGAGACGACGTCCAGCCCCAGCCCCTCCTCGTTGGCGATTTGGAGGACCATCCGCGACGAAAACGCCTTCGACGCGTACAGGACCAGGGCGTCCGGCTGGACCGACTGAATCGCCGCGCGGTATTCGCGGCAGCGGGTGCGAATCGTCAGCTCGTCATACACGTACAGCGGCGTGCCAAACTCCGCCGCCAGAGCAACCGTGTCACAACCGCCGATTGCCAGGTGGCCGTTGGATGAGAGTCCGGCGCTCAGCGGTAAGACGCGCGCCGATACAGAGAGCGTCATGGGTGCCTCCGACTCGAGGAGATGGTGAGGCGAGCACGCGGGTCAGTTGCCGCCGGGGACCAGGGACCAGTCTGCCGGCAGCTCGTACCGACGGACACGGTTCGTCGGCTGCCCGCCCTCGACGATGCGAACTCGGCCCTTTCGGCGGATCTCATTGTACGTGTTGTGAATCTGGACGATCCGCTTGTCGAGCAGGTTGAAGACCACCACGCCCGCCTGGACTGGTGAGAGGCTCGCCTGAAGGGTGCGCTCCTCCATGACGCGAAAGACCGGCAGCTCGTGGGGTCGACAGAACTCGAGCGCGCTCAGGATGTGCTGGTAGTTCTCTGGCGTATTGTGCTCGTCGAAGACAGCCAGGCCGCTCTGTACGTGGTCGCGCAGGGAAGGACTGAACGGGACCGTTCCATCGAGCAGCTCGTCGAGCGTCGTTGGCGTCCTCGCGCACGCTGCCACCAGAGCATCCAGCATCTGGCAAGGAGCGACAAAGCTCACCTTGCCAGCCTGGTCGATGATGGTGAGGCGCATCAGGCTGGCGGCCATCAGGAGCGCCTCACCCCAGAGGCTCGGCCACGCACCGTCGGGCAGCGTCGCCCCATCAATTCGGCGCCTCGACGCGCGCCAGCCATAGCTCCGGTTGCCGGAGCTCCGCCTCGGTCGGAAGAAGCGCCGGCGCCGACCAGGCGAGATTCAGCACGTCCATCCCGCGGCGCTGCACGATGAACGCCGCGAACTGCTCGCCCAGTGTGTACTGCTCCATCTTCATCTTCAGGCCCGTCAAACGGAGGAACAGTTCTTCTGCCTGGCCGCGTGCCTTCTGGCGCTGTTCGACCCGCTCGTGGACCTCATCGTAGTGGGGCAGCAGCCGCTTCCCAACGCTGTTCATGACGTGGTTCGAATAGCCCTCGGCCAGGGTCATGAGGGCCTGCAGCTCTCCAAGTATCTCGCGCTGGCGCGGCGTGGTCATTGCGTCCATCAGGTTGTGGCCGCTCCGCAGATTGGCCACCGTTCGACTGATGAACGGGCCGATCGCGCTGGCGCCTTCCTGGCGGGCCTCGTCCACGACGCCGCGGAGATAGTCCTCGAGGTGATCGTTGAAGTAGCCACGCACCCATGGACTCACCTCAAACTCGTGAGCGTGCGTCGCCTCGTGCAGGGCGATCCAGAGGCGCAGCTCTCGCGGCGGCACGCCGAGTGCACCTTCGAGCGCCTTGATATTCGGCTCGACAAAGTAGAGCTTGCCGGGCGAAAGCGGCTCCTTGCCGAGCAGGCTGATGTCGTACTGCCCAAGGACCTTGCGAGAGAGGTAGCCGACGAGCAGACCAGCCTGGGCGCTCAGGAACATGCGTCCCGCGACGTCCATGATCGGCAGGCCAAACGGACTCCTGTCGCTCGTCTCGGCGTAGAACTCGTCTAGCGGGGAGAACAGCTCGGCGAAATTCGAGATGTTCGCCTGCACCCAGTCGGCGCGGTCCATGACCTGAATGCGCGTCGTGCCGAGTGGAAGGTCAGTTCCGGTGTACTGCGAGATCGGGCCCTCGATGCCCCCGACGAGCGCCTCGTAGTCGACCTGGGCTGTCGCCTTCTCGTCTTCGGACATCCGTCCGCCAACGCCTGAGAGCCGTATGGCGACGCGGGCCGCGCGGTCCCAGTCTACCAGGCGCCGATCTGCCTGGCTTCGGGAGTAGACACGCGCAAGGGCCAGCGCGGCGGCTGCCCCAGCGCCGATCAGCAGACCGGTGCTGAACGAGGCCCTATACCCGGCCATGGAAGACCGGGTGCAGAATGGGGCCGTCGGCCGCGCGGGCCGGACGCAGACGAGAGAGCGCGGGGACGGGACGCACGAAGCATTTTATCGCCCCCTCTGAAAACCGAACAAGATGCACGAGCTCCGGCACGAGACACACTGGACTCGGTTGCATCCTGCGTTGGTGTCTTTGCTGACCCTGCTCCAACGGGCATTCCGTTCGTGGAGGCGGTGCCTGGGATGCGTATCCAGCGGCCTGCAAGCCGCGACCAACAGATGTCGGAACCGAGCCAGACACTGTTCAGCGTGGTCGGAGTTTCAGTGCCCGTGTTAGAATGGACGGCTGCATGGGCCTGTAGCTCAGTTGGGAGAGCGCGCGGTTCGCATCCGCGAGGTCAGGGGTTCGAGTCCCCTCAGGTCCACCTGACGTTCTGACGTCTCCGCGACGCGGCGTACGGCAACGAAGCTCCGCCCGGACCAGCGGGGCGGCGTTGCAGCTCTGGATGCGATCCTGCTGGCCGTCCGGGTGACGCGCTCGGGGTCAGCGCTGACGCGGAAACCGAGGCTGGGTCGGAGCGTCGGGCGGCGGTGGGTACTCTCCGGGCCAGCCGGGTGGGCCGCCCGGTCGCGGTGGAGGCTGACCCCCAGGATGGGGCGGCGCGTACATGTTCGGTCCGCCCGGATACGGGCCGGCCGGCCACGGAGCCGGCACCACCGTTGGTCGACCGCTACTAGAAAGCCAGCGCAGGCCGATGATGATGCTCGCGGCCCCGTGCAATAGCATCCAGCCGATCACGAGGTTCGTCACCAACTCCACGCGGTCCAGTGTGTTCCCAGCAATGGGCCCGTCGCCGAGGCGCCCGAATCCCTGCGTGATCTCGAGCAGGCGGCCGTCCAACTGGTCCCTGATCCTGCCGAGCGGGCCGCCGGTGTCCGCTTGCGGTGGCGGACTCTCCTGTCTTGGCGCCGTACCAGGGGTCGCCGCGGGCTTGGGCTGCGAGCGTTCACCACCCAGCAGCCCTCGAATCGCCTCACCAAGCCGGCCGCCTGGTTCCTGTGCGCCGGTCGACGGGGTGGCGCTCGGCGCAGCCTCACTGCTGCCGCCCCGGTTGCCGCCAAGCAGCCCGCCGAGCGGCCCGCTGAGCGGACCGCCGCTGCTCTGCTGGCCGGCCCCTCCGCTGGTGAACAGTCCGGTGATGCCTTGCAGCGTGCTGGCAACCTTCTCGCGCTCGGTCTTCAGCAACGAGGCGAAGTTCCGTACGCTCGTGAAGGCCTCGTGGGTCACGTTGTAGCTCACAATCGCCATGAAGATCGCGGCGATGCCGTACAGTACCAGTGTCGCGGCCAGGAGCTTCTGCGTCGTCGAGCGCATGAGATGAGACTCCCAACAGTTGAACGCCCGTGTCGGGGCCGAGACCGGAACCTCAACGGTATCAGTGGGTGCGTGATCACCGCTATCATAGGCGATAGGCCGGTCGTAGACGAGGCGTGCATGATTGACGCGTTGGCCGCAATCCCAGCCTACGAGCGCGGGCAGGTGCTGCAGACGGTCGCTTCCGACCAGACGCCGCTCCGCTTCCGCTACTGGGGCGCGCCCGCGCCATCGGACGCGGTCGTCTACCTCCACGGCATCGCCGGACACTCCCTGTGGTTCTCGCCGGCCGCGACGCGCCTCTGCGCCGCGGGCTTTACGGTCTACGGCTTCGACCGCCGGGGCTCAGGACTGAACAAGGATGACCGCGGTCACCTGCCTAACTATCGCCTGCTCATCGACGACATCTACGAGTTCGTCCAGCGCGTGCGTGCGCAGCATCCGGGACGGAAGGTGTTCCTGGTCGCCGGCTGCTGGGGCGCCAAGCCGGGGGTCGTGTTCGCCCAACGGCACGGCCAACTCCTCGACGGGCTGGCCCTGGTCTCGCCGGCGCTCGCCGTCCGAATTAGCTTGCCGTTTAAGGACCTAGCTGGCGTCGCTCGCAACTTGCCATCGAATCCCCGCAAGTACTTCGAAATCCCCCTCCAGCCGGAGCAGTACACGAACAGCCCACTGTTCCGGGCCTTCATCGCGGCCGATCCGGATCGACTGCTCCACGCCACGGCGCGGTTCTTCTTTGAGACGCGCCGACTCGACTTCATCGTCAATAAGGTGGCGGCCGGGATCCACGTCCCGGTCACTGTGCTCCAGGCTGGAAAAGACGAGATCGTCGATGTGGAAGGGCTCCGCGTCTGGTTCGGAAAAGTGGCGTCACGCGACAAGTCGTTCAAGGTGTACCCGGAGTTCGGGCACATCCTCGAGTTCGAGCAGCGGCGGGACGAATACGTCGCGGACCTGTTGAGCTGGCTCAAGGCCAGGTCCACGCCACCAACCACACGTCTGGTCGCTGCTGGCCAGAATGGAGCGTCATCCTGTCCGAGCTGCGCGGCCTTCCTCCGACCCGCGGCGCGGTTCTGCGGTCGCTGCGGCGTTCAGCGCCAGGCTAACGGGCAGGGCACGGTCTCGATGCCCGTGCCAGCCGGCGTGGCAACCCAGATCACGCGGTCCGACTGCCGAATTCCTGTCCGACTCACGAATGGGGGGATCGCGCGACGCGGCTGGCTTGTGCTGGAGGGCGCTGGCGACGCGAGGCCCGCGGTGAACGTCCTGCCGGAGATTCAGCTCACGGGGCTAGATGTGGAAGTCGATGCAGCGGTGGAGCCAGAGTTCCGCCTGAGGAACGTGAGGCTGCGCAACTGATGACGCCCATCGAGATCCGAGGCCTCACCATCTACGAGGTGACGTTTCCCTTCCGCTTCTCCTTCGGCCACGCGCTGGCACGCCGCGCCTCGAGCAGCAACGTGCTCGTCCGAGTGGAGACGAGCAACGGCGCCGTCGGCTTCGGGGAAGCGGTGCCGCGCACATACGTCACCGGCGAGACGCCCGAGAGCGTCGTCAAGCTGATCGGCGGCCAGATCGGCCCCACGCTGCTCGGCCGTTCCTTCGAGCGCCTGGAGGACCTGCCGGCGCTCATCGAGACCGTGTTTGGCGCCATCTCGCCCGACGTTCCATCCGGGGCGGCGCGCTGCGGCGTCGAACTGGCGGTGCTGGATGCCGCTGGGCGCGCGCTCGGCCGGTCGGCCGGCGAGGTGCTGGGGCCGGTGGTTCGACCGGTGATCCAGTACAGCGGCGTCTTCCCACTCCTGTCGCCGCCGCTCATGGCGTTCGTCGCGCTCGCGATGCGCGCCTACGGAATCTCGGAAGTGAAGCTGAAGGTCGGGCGCTCGCTCGCGGAGGATCTCCGGAACCTCAAGATCCTGCGTGCCATGCTTGGGGCATCGGTTGACATAAGGGTGGATGCCAACTGCGCATGGAGCGCCGAGCAGGCGATTGAGGCGATCGTCGCGATGCGCCCGTACCGAGTGGCTACGATTGAGCAGCCGGTCGCTCAAGACGATCTCGCCGGCTTCAAGCGCGTCAGCGACGCCGTAGAAGAACCGACCATGGCTGACGAGTCGCTCTGCACGATCGAGGACGCTCGACGGTTGGCGGATGGGCGGACCTGCGACATGTTCAACATCAGGATTTCGAAGTGTGGTGGTCTGCTCGCGGCCAGGTCGATCGTGGAGATCGCCTCCTCGGCGGGCATGCGCTGCCAGATGGGAGCACAGGTTGGCGAAAGCGCGGTTCTGTCCGCCGCGGGACGCCACTTCGCGGCCCGCACGGGGAATTTGCGCTACTTCGAGGGCTCGGCAGGCAGCATTCTCTTGAAGCAGGACATTGCCGATCGCGAGCTGGCGCCTGGCCGGGGAGGGAAGGCGACTGACCTGAAGGGTCCCGGTCTGGGCGTTCGGATCAACGAAGCGAAGTTTGCGCGGTACGTCACGGCGGAACACATCGTCTCGTGACGGTCTCAACAGGGAGGGAGCATCTTGGTATCCGTCGCCGTGTCGGCTGGTCAGTTGTGGAGGCGCTTCTCCCACGTCGATCGATTCGTCGCAGCCACGCGCGAGCCCTCCTCCGCGCAGCATCAGAAGCTCATGGAGATCGTCGAGCGGAACCGGGACACCGTGTTCGGTCGGGAGCACGGCTTCAGCTCGATCAAGGGGATCGAGGCGTACCAGAAACAGGTCCCGATCCAGACGTACGACACGCTCGGCCCACTCATCGAGCGCGTGAAGCGGGGAGAAAAGCGGATTCTCACCGCTGACGATCCGCTCATGTTCGCCGTGACCAGCGGGACGACGGGCAAAGCGAAGTACATTCCCGTCACGCCCAGCTATCTGGCCGAGTACATCCACGGCATGCAGATTCACAACTACTTCATTCTGGAGGACTACCCACACATCGGCGAGGGTAGGTTCCTGACGCCAACGAGCAGCGACGTGGAGGGCAGGGTCGAGTCCGGCCTCTCGTTCGGCGCGATCTCCGGCCTCGTGGTGCGGCGTCAGCCGGAGGTGATCCGCCGCTACTTTGCCCTACCGTATGAGCTGTGCCTGGTCAAAGACCTGGAAACCAAACACTACGTCGGCCTGCGGATCGCGCTGGAGGCGAAGGTCACCATCTCGCTGCTGCCGAATCCCAGCAGCCTGATCGTGCTCGCGGAGAAGCTGACGCAGCATGCCGAGGAGCTGATCGAGGACGTGCGACGCGGACGGCTGAGCAGCAAGTACCAGTTGGCCCCAGAGGTCAAGCGGGCCGTCGAGCGCCGGATCAGCGCGAATCCCAGGCGAGCCGACGAGCTGGCGAGTCTGCTGCGCAACGAGGGCCAGCTC
>JADZDV010000207.1 GCA_020850915.1 Chloroflexota bacterium
GACATCGTCGAAGGGCTTATCGATCAACCAGTTGTAGCCACAGGGAGCTGGAAGGGGCGGCGGTTCATCGTCGACGATCTGATCGGTGCCACGGATGACTTCGATGGCGGCACTCCCGTCGCTGGAGATTCGGCTACCGCGGGAGCGGCCTGAACTCACACCCGTCTGGACGCGCCTCCGTGTGTGACCGACCTGTTGGCAATACCGCCGGTCATCGTCGCAACGAAGTGATAGCGAGATAGTTCAAGGTCGCTTCGGCTGGCCCACCGCGCGGACCTTGCCGTTGCCGATCTCCACGGAGCGCACAGTCATAGGCTGTGCGCTAATGGCACGGTCCAGCTCGAGCTGCATCTGCTGCTCCAACTGCGCACGGGCGGCGGCCGGGACCGGCAGGCCAGCCACCTTGGCGTCCGACAGGCTCACACGCAGCCCGCCGACGCCATCCGGGGTGATGCCGGCCTGGGCCTCGATCGGCACGCTCGTCCCTCCGACGCGCGCGTTGCCGGTGATCTCAGCCCGGCCGTTCTTCAGGGCGACGTTGAGCGAGTCAAAGGTGGCCGAGCCGATCGCCGTCTGCCCGACCGGCTTGCCGACCACTTCGCGTGCCAGCCGCGCGTTGAGATCGGTCTCCGTCATCTCGACCACCACATCGCGCGCGGGGTCTGGCTGGGTCGAGAGCGTGGCCTGCCCGCGAACGCCCGGCGGCAGCGGCGTGGGCGTGGCGCGCGAGCGGGTGATCGCCGGACTGGCGTTCAGCACGACGCTCAGCACTCGCTCGCCGAACAGCAGCACGACGATCGCGCCGACCAGGAAGATCACCGCCAGCAGCAGGCGCATCAGCCGGCCACCGCGGCGGCTGCCGCCTGGATCAGCTCCCACAGGCGGCCGACGTGGGCCTCGGTGGTTCGCAGGTTGCCGATGGCGACCCGCAACGCGAGCCGACCTCGGAGCTTGGTGGAGGTCACGTACACCTCTCCCGTCGCGTTGAGTCGATCGATGATGGCCTGGTTCAAAACGTCAATCTGGGCCGGATCGTGCGCGCCAGCCGGCTGGAAGCGGAAGCAGATCGTGCTGAACGGCACGGGCGCCAGCAGCTCGAAGTCGGGGCTGGCGGCGATCCAGCGCACCAGGAGCTGCGTGAGCCGCAGGTGCTCGCGCAGCCGGGCGCGAATGCCCTCGGCGCCGAAGTACCGCAGGATGAACCACAGTTTCAAGGCGCGGAAGCGCCGGCCGAGCGCCGTGCCGTAGTCCATCAGGTTGCGGGGCGGCGTGATGCCCGGCGTCTCGTAGATGGGAATGCCTACGCTGAAGGCGCGCTTCAGCACCTCCCGCCGACGGCAGTACAGGACGCTGCAATCGATCGGCGTGAACAGCCACTTGTGCGGGTTCACGACGATCGAGTCGGCCAGCTCGGCGCCGGCCAGCACGTCGCGCCGCTCCGGCAGGATCGCGACCGGGCCGCCGTAGGCCGCGTCCACGTGCAGCCAGAGGCCGTAGCGCCGGGCGATCTCCGCGATGGCCGGGACCGGGTCGATGCTCGTCGTGGAGGTCGTGCCGACCGTCGGCACGACGGCGAAGGGACGCAGGCCGCTCGCCAGGTCGCGCTGGATCGCCGTTTCGAGCGCCACCGGGTCCATCCGGAACCCCTCGTCCACGGGCACCTTCTCAACCCGGTCCAGTCCGATGCCCAGCACGATGGCGGCCTTCTCCACGCTCGAGTGCGTCTCTGTGGAGATGTAGAGCTTGAGCGGCGCACGCTCCGGTCGGCCGAGCAGGCCCTGCTGGCGAGCTTCCAGCCCGTCCACCGCCTCGCGCGCCGCGGCCAGCGCGTAGAGCGTGCTGGAGGAGGCGGTGTCGTTGATCACGCCCTCGAACTCGTCCGGCAGGCCGAGGAGCTGCCGGAGCCAGTCCAGCGTCAGGTCCTCCAGCTCGGTGGCGGCCGGGGCGGTGCGCCAGAGCATGGCGTTGGCGTTCAGCGCCGCCGCCAGCAGCTCGCCCAGGATGCCGGGCCCGGAGCTGGTGATGGCGAAGTAGGCGAAGAAGCCCGGGTGGTTCCAGTGGGTGATGCCCGGCACGATGGCCCGCTCGAAGTCCGCCAGGATCTCGGCCATCGGCTCGGGCTCCGTCGGCGGGGTGGCTGGCAGCGCCGCGCGCACCTCGCCGGGTGCCACCTGGGCCAGGACCGGGAAGCGCTCCGGGTGCGCCAGGAAGTCGGCGATCCAGTCCACCGTCTGGTGGCCGTAGCGGCGGAACGCCTCGGGGTCCATGTCGCCCAGGCCGGCCTGGTCCGGGTCGAGCGCGTCCGCGCGTGCGGAGAGCGAGTCGCGGTCCTGCATCGAGGAATCGTACCTGATAGGGCCGTCCATCCCGTGAGGCCGGTCGCTTTGAGAGGGTGCTATGCTCGCCCATGGCGCAGCGGCGCCATCTCGAGCGAGGAGGCCTGTCGTGACGGCTCCGACGAGGCAGTCGAATTGGTTTATGTACTTCCCCACGAGCTACCGCTGGTCGTCTGGCGTCAACTCCATGCTGAGCGTCTGCTCTTTCGGCGGCGGGGGGCGTCAACGAGATCGACCGCGCCGCTCGCCAGCTTCACGACCCGCTCGGGGACGACGACGTCTGGTTCGAGGCGTTCCGCGGCCTCGGCGAGCGGGTGCGCGCGCGGGCTGAGGAGCAGGAGGCGAAGGGCCACACCGTCACGGCCGCCTCCGCCTACCCGCGGGTCACCTCCTACCTCCAGATGGCCGAGCGCTTCCGCACGCCGAAGGACGAGGCGGCCCTCTCGGCCTATCGGCTTGCCGTCGACTCCTTCCACCGCTTTGCCCGCCTGACGGTCCGGCCGAAGATCGAGGTGGTGGAAGTCCCCTACGAAGGGAAGAGCCTGCCGGCCTACTCCGTCCACGCCGAGAACACGACGGCCGAGCGGACACCGTGCGGCGTCTTCTTCGACGGGCTGGACATCACCAAGGAGCTGCAGTACCTCCGGGGCGTCGCCGACCGTGCGCGGCGCGGCATCTCCCGCCTGATCGTAGACGGCCCGGGCACCGGCGAGGCGATCCGCTTCCGGGGCTATCCGCTGCGCTACGACTACGACGTGCCCGGCACGGCCGCCTACGAGTACGTCGCCTCGCGCCCGGACGTGGACCCGGTCCGCGTTGGGGTCCTGGCGATCAACCTGGGCGGCTATTACGCGCCGCGCATCGCCTCGATCGAGCAGCGCTACAAGGCGTGCGTGGCCTGGGGCGCCATCTGGGACTACTACGCCACCTGGAAGCGGCGGGTGGACGCGGCGTTCAACGCCTCGATGTCCGTCCCGGGCCACCACATCACCTGGGTGCTCGGCGTGGACACGATCGAGGAAGCGCTGGAGAAACTGGAAGACTACCGCCTGGACGGCGTGGTGCAGCGGATGCGCTGCGCCTTCATGGTGACCCACGGCGCGGAGGACGAGCAGGTGCCCCTGAAGGACGCCGAGGCGCTCTACAACGCCGTCGGCTCGCGGGACAAGACGCTGCGGGTCTTCACCCCCGAAGAGGGCGGCGCCCAGCACTGCCAGCGCGACTACCTGACCTGGGGCAGCGCAGTCATCTTCGACTAGTTCGCAGAGAAGCTGTAGCGCCTGAGCGGCCAGACCTGCAGCACTTATTCAGGCACGTTTCGTTAAACCCGTACCTTGTGTTAAAGTCGACTTGAACAAATGGTACAGGTTTAGCGAAGCATGGTCTTGAGCGGTCAGCCTTTCGGCGACCTTCGGGCTCGCAATCCCTGGTGGGTTGGACCCGGGGGGCTGGCGCGGGATCCTCAGCTCTCGCGACTCGAGCGGGCGCCCTTCCGACGCGAGCCGTCGCTCATGGGCGCCTTCGATTTCAGCCAGCCGAATGTCTATACGCTGCGCGGCCCGCGTCAGGTAGGCAAGACCACCCTCCTGAAGCAGCTTGCCGCTCGCCTGATTCAACACGACGGCTGGGACCCGCGGCAGGTCGTCTTCTATCCGCTGGATCTCGTCGAGCGGCCGGCACAGATCGTAGACCTGGCGCAGCGTGTCAAGGCCGCGTATGCCGCGGGGCGGGGGCAGCGCTGGACCTTTCTGCTCGACGAAGTCTCCAGCGTTCCTGACTGGCAGCGGGGCATCAAGTACCTGCGCGACAACACGGACGCGGCCGAAGACTGTTTCATCCTGACCGGCTCGGCTGCGCACGACATTCGCCGGGGTGGCGAACGCCTGCCGGGACGTCGCGGTCCTGGCACGGACCTGGACCGGGTGCTCCTGCCGCTTTCCTTCCCGGAGTTCCTGGCCGCGACGCGCCCCGGTCTGGCGCCGGTTCCACCGTTGCGTCTCAGCGCATTCCTGACGTCAGAGGCCGATGCGCCCGTGCGGGAAGCGATGCTCTCTCTGGACGAACTCGAACACGCCCTCGAGCTCTACGCCGAGACGGGCGGTTTCCCGTCCGCGGTAGGGGACTTCCTCCGCGACGGATCGGTCTCGGCGCGGACGGTTGCCGATGCGTGGGACATCGTCGCCGGCGACGTAGATCGTTGGGGCAGGCAGCGCGTAGAGGCGCTGCGACTGCTGGGCCGGTTGGTGCGCAGCCTTGGCTCCATGCTGGACTGGCAGTCGCTCGCCGTTGACATGGGCGTCTCACAGCCGACGGCCGAAGCCTATGCCAACCTGCTCGCCGATTCGTTCCTGCTCTCCGTCCTCTATGTTCGTGGGCAGAACGGGGCGATCGCCCCACGGAAGGGAAAGAAGCTCTATCCCGTCGATCCCCTGATGCTCCAGATCCCAGCACAGATCGAGGGCTCCGCTCCGCCTGCCCTGGCTCAGGTCGTCGAGAGCCTCGTCGCCGGCGCGCTCTTCCGCGCCTGTGAGTCTGACCTCGTCGAGTCATTTCGGGTGCCCAAGGCGCTCTCCTTCTGGCGCACCTCGCGCGATCGGGAGATCGATTTCCTGGCCGGCCCTCGCCCGCGGCAGATCGCGGTGGAAGTGAAATATCAGACTCGGGTGAGCGCGAGGGACACGCTGAGCATCCGGAACGCCCTCGGGCGGGGGCTCGTCCTGTCCCAGCGCGACCTTGCGCTCGATGGTCCCGTCCGAATTCTTCCGGCCGCCGTCTTCCTCGCCTTGCTGCGCGGGGAGGGAGGAGCCGCGA
>JADZDV010000208.1 GCA_020850915.1 Chloroflexota bacterium
AAGCTCATCAGGCAAGAGAACGGCGAGTACTTCCTGGACATCGAGGAGATCGACGACCGCGAGCTCCCGCCCCTGGCGTCCATTGCCCCCGGTACCGCGAGGGCGATGGGAGGCGGGCCGCGCGCTGGCTGAGGGGCGATGCGGCGAGACAGGAGTTCGCCCGGCTACACTGGCCTCAGAGACAACATCCCGTTCGGAGGCGCACTGTGCACATTGACCTGCACGCGCACATCCTCACCGAAGAGACGATGCGCTTGATGGGCGGCGTCAGCCCCGCTCTCGCTCCGCGACTGGTCTGGGAGAACGGCACCGCGACGCTCGAGATGGCGGACTTGACCTATCGGAACACGCCGATCGGCCAGTTCGACGTGGCGCAGCGGCTGGCCGATATGGCCGCGAGCGACGTGGACGCGCAGGCGGTCGCCGTGGTGCCGTTCACCTTCTACTACGACGAAGACCCAAAGCTCGCGGGGGAGATGAGCGCCGTACAGAACGAGCAGCTCGCGGCGCTCAAGCGCGCGCACCCGGACCGCTTCTTCCCGCTCGCCACCGTGCCGCTCCAGGCGCCGGAGGCCGCGGCGCAAGAGCTGGAGCGAGCGGTCAGACAGCTCGGGCTCTCGGGCGCTGGGCTCGGCACCAGTGCCGGCCCGCGCCAGCTCGACGAGCCGGAGATGGACGTCTTCTGGGCCAAAGCCCAGGAGTTGGACGTTCCGGTGATGTTCCATCCGACGCAGCGCCTGATGCTGCCGGAGCTCGGCCGCTACTATCTGGTGAACTTCGTGGGCAACCCGCTGGATGGGACCATCGCCATCACCAGGCTGGTCTTTGGCGGCGCGCTGGAGCGGTTCCCGCGACTCAAGCTCGTGTTCTGTCATGGCGGCGGCTACGCGCCGTATCAGTGGGGACGCTACGACCACGGCTGGGCGGCTCGGCAGGAGCCGAAGGAGCGCATCCAACAGCCTCCGAGCAGCTACTTACGCAAGATGTACTTCGATACGATCACGCACTCGACGTCCGCACTCGAGTATCTGGTCTCGGAGTTCGGCGCGGAGCACGTGGTGCTTGGGACGGACTACCCGTACGACATGGGGCTGGAGCGACCGATCGAGGTCATTCAGAGTCTCGAGCGGCCGGATGCCGCCGCGAAGGAGCTGATTGCTGGTGGGAATGCCGCTCGGCTGCTCGGAGTGCAAGCCTAACGAGCGTTCGCTCGGTTGCTACCCCCCAACGCGCCACCATAACGCAAAGGCGATCAGGCCGAGCGAGACAAGCAGCGTGAAGTGGTGCCAGGCGTCCAGCACCGCCTGGCGCCACCTCGCATGCTGGCCATCGCTCGGCGGGGTCGCCCTGAACGCCCTGGCCACCCAGAGTCGGCCAACGAGCGACACGAGTAGGACCACCGCGATGACCACGGTTGCCGCTAGTCGTCCGGCGGTCTCCGCAACGGCAAAGGCCAGGATGGCCAGGACGAAAGTCCCGAACTCGAAGAAGAACAGCACATCGCATCCGTATGGCAGCCGGGGATTCCGCCCGTGGTAGAACTACCATTCAGCCCCAGTATTGCACGATCGTCACCGCGACTCTCGACGAGAGGACACGCTCGATGAATCTTGGAGACAGGTTCCGGACCGGACTCGAAGCACGCGCCATCGCACTGGTGTTTGGCCTTTCAGCGGCGCTCGTGGCTGGCCCGACCGCTGACGCCGCCGGCTCCCGCGTCATGCTGGCTGGGAGCTTCGTACGCGATGCCAGTGGCATGCGCGGCGAGCTGGTCCAGGTGGCCGTACCATGGAGCGGCGTGACCGACCGGGCCGACATCATGGCGTGCGTCACCGGGCCGTTCCTGGCCAGGGACAACGTGGTCCAGATCCAGCGTGACTGGGGGATGGTGAAGCTGCGATTGAGTGGAGGTGACGAGGGGGCCTGGCAGGTGCTCGAGGGTACCGGGGCTTGCGCAGGGCTGAGGGGCGGGGGAGACTATCGGCTCACAACTACGCCGATGCTCCGTCTGGACGGCGAGCTCGATCGCGCCGCCGCGGAGCCGGAGCCGCAAGCGCCCAGTTGATCAGCCGAAGAGGCTGCGCCTCACCAGGTCGGCGGCCGAGATCAGAATAATGACCGTCACTCCAAGGTTGAAGACAGCCTGATTGACCCGCTTCTGAATCGCATTGCCCATGAGCAGTCCGACCCCGACGCAGACCGCCGTCAGAGCGATGGTGCGAACGATCTCTGGCGTGTAGAAACCGAGCTGGAAGTACGAGCCCACCTGCGCCATTGTCGTGACGGCCAACAGCGCGTTCAGGACGACCAGGAACTCGCGCTTTGGCGTCTTGATCGCCTGAAGGTAGATCGCCATCGGCAGCGAGAAGACGCTCGTAATCCCGCCGATCACGCCGGCGCCGATCCCGATGATGGGCCCCAGGGAGCGAAGCCGCTCGCCGGAGATTGACAGTCTGCTGCCAAGCTGGCGGCCAAACGCCGAGATCAGGGTGAACACGATGGCGACGAAGCCGAACATCCCGGTCACGGCCTTGTCTGAGAGCATCGCCATCAGGTGCGCGCCTAGTACGGCGCCCAGGGCCATCGCCGCGCCGACGACGAGGAACAGGACAGAGTACTTCCGATACGCGATGCCTCGGACCATCACCAGGATCACCAGGGCCGAGACGCAATTGACAACGGAGAGGACGACCACGGCCGTGCGACCGCCCAGGACGCCGGCTAGTGCCATGGTCGCGACGATCGGCAGGCCAAAGCCGATAGCTCCTTTGACGATGCCCGCGAACACGAGGCCGATCGCCGCGAGCAGCAAACCTTCTTCCACCACCCCATTCTACCCAGCCCGTCGGTATCTTCGTGAGAACCGCGAAAAAAGGAGTTGACCTCGCCACTGCCGGTAGGAGATAATGGCGGTGATGAAAGGAGGT
>JADZDV010000209.1 GCA_020850915.1 Chloroflexota bacterium
ATGTCAGACGCGGAAAAGAAGTCCACCCGGCTCAACCTCATCGTCACGATCCTCGGCGGCGCCCGCCACGGCCTCACGACGCGCCAGCTCGCCGAGCGGCTCGGGGTCTCGCAGCGCACGGTCCAGCGCGACCTCGCCGACCTGCAGGAGCCGTCGTACGGCGTGCCGTTGGTGGAGGACGCTGGGCGCTGGCAGTTGCTGGAGGACTACAAGCCGCTGCTGCCGGCGGTCCGCCTGACGGCGCCGGAAGCGACGGCGCTGGCGCTCGCGGCGCGGCTGCTCCAGCGCGCCTCGGACGAGCAGAACCCGCACGTCCTGGCGGCCCTCGCGAAGCTGAAGGAGGTCCTGCCGGCGGCGCTGCGGGAGCACCTGCAGCGGCTGGACGAGGCGCCGGCAAGCCCGGTCATCCCGGCCTTCGCCGACAACTTCGAGGTGCTCGCGCAGGCTTGGGGCAGCCGGCACACCGTGCGCATCGCCTATCAGCCGCCCGCCGACGGCGACCCGGTCGAGACCGACTTCGACGTCTACTGCATCGAGCCGGTGGCGCCGAGCTTCGCCTACTACGCAATCGGCTTCTCCCATCGCCAGCAGGGCATCCGCACCTACAAGCTCGAACGCGTCCGACGTGCCGAGCTGACGGACCGGTCCTTCGAGCCGGACCCCACGTTCGACCCGGCCGAGCACCTCGGCAGCGGCTGGGGCATCTGGGGCGGCAAGGACCTCCACACCGTGCGCCTGCGCTTCGCGCCGGAGGTGCGCTGGCGGCTGCACGAGGGGACCTATCACCACACCCAACAACTGATCGAGCAGCCGGATGGCGCCTGTGTCGTCACCTTCCAGGTTGCCGCGCCGATCGAGATGCTGTCGTTCATCCGGGGCTGGGGCCCCAAGGTCCAGGTGCTGGAGCCCGCCGACCTGCGCGAGCAGGTCGCGCGCGAGGCCCGGGAGACGACCGCGCTCTACGAGGCGAGCGGTAGGCCGGGCGAGCCCCTCCCGGAACGCGCCCGGCGGCGCGCTACCGGCCGGCGCGCGAGGCCCAGCCAGGGGTAGCCAAGCGCGACCGGCCATCGCTTATAATCCGGGAGATGGCACGCCTCACTGCGCTCCTGTCGGCGGAACAAACGCTCGCGCTCATGCGCGCGGTCAGCGCGGCCGTCGCCCGAACGGGCGACCTCCAGGCGGCGGCCGACGCCGCGCTCGCGTCCACGCTCGACATGCTCGAGGCGCGGGCTGGCGCGATTATTGTCCACCTCCAGAGCCTGGACGGCTCGACCGAGGTCGCCGCCTGCCGCGGGACAACCGCCGCCGAGGCGCGGGCGGCGATTCAGGCCGCTTCGGTCCGCGGCGCCGAGATCCTGGCGCTGACGGCCCGGGGCGAGGTGATCGGCACGCTCTGGGCGCCCGGCCTGCCGGAGCTGCCGGATCTCGCGCTGCTCGGCGCCCAAATCGGCTCACTGCTCGATAACCGGCGACTGGCGGCCGAGTTCCGGCAAAACGAGGGCCGCCTCCGGCGCTTGCTCGAGACCAGCGAGGCGATCGGCTCGAGTCTCGCGATCGAGGAAGTCCTCAACAAGATCCTGACCGGCAGCCGCGATCTGCTCGGCGCCGCCGCGGCCGCGGCCTGGGGCGTGCAGGCCGGCGCGATCACTCGCCTGGCGGCCGTCGGGCTCTCCGACCACTACGTCCAGGGCTTCGCGGCGCTGCGACCGGGCGAAGGCGTTACGGGCACCGCCGTCCTCGAGGGCGTCACGATCGCCGTGCGCGACGTCGCCAACGATCCCCGCGTCCGCGTCCAGGCGCTCTACGCCGAGGCCGGCTTCCGGTCGTTCATGACGGCGCCGCTGCTCTCCCGCGGCCGGACGATCGGGGCGCTCTCGGTCTACCGGCGCGATACCCATGATTGGTCGACCGCCGAGCAGGACCTGCTCGCCAGCTTCGCCATCCAGGCAGCCGCCGCGCTCGAGAACGCCCAGCTCTACACCGAGAGCCAGCGCTCACTGGCCGAGGTAATGAGCCAGAAAGCGGTGCTGGACAGTATCATCGAGCACGCCGACGATGGCATCCTCGCGCTCGACCGCGACTGGCGGCTGCTGCTCTTCTCCAACGGCTGCCGGCGGATTACCGGCTGGTCCGCGGACGACGCAATCGGCGGCCGGTTCTTCGAGTTCGTCCGCTGCCGACCCTCGGCGGAGGAGGACTACCTGCACGAGGCGACCTGGCCGCTGCTCGTCTCGGGCGGCAATGACGACCGCAACGCCTACGTCGAGCTGCTGCTCACCAGCCGGACCGGTCGCGAGCGCTGGATCGGCGTCTCCCAGGCGCGCATCGAAGGCAGCCAGCCGGTCCAGGTCGTCATGGTGCTCCGCGACATTACGGCCGCCAAAGAAGTCAACCTGATGAAGTCGGCCATCATGAGTACCGTCTCCCACGAGCTGCGCACCCCGCTGACGTCGATCCGGGCGCTGTCCGAGCTGATGGTCGACCACGAGTTTGGGGCGGACGAATACCGGGAGCTCGCCGGCAACGTCAACCGCGAATCGATCCGGCTGACGCGGCTCGTGGACGACATTCTGGACATTGCCCGGATCGACTCCGGCCGGATGTCCTGCGATCTGCAGGTCGTCGACCTCGGCTCGGTCGTCGACGAGGCGCTGACGCTCCTGCAGGGCCAGGTCGCCGGGACCCGCGACCTCATCCCGGCCGTGCCGGACGGGCTGCCGAAAGTGCTGGCCGACCCGGACCGGCTGCGGGGCATCCTGGACAACCTACTATCGAATGCCCTCAAGTACTCGCCGGAAGGCAGCGCGATCGCCGTGCGGGCCGAAACCGTGCCGGCCGGCGTCCGCGTGGACGTCATCGATCACGGCGCCGGCATCCCAGAGGAGCACCTGCCGCGGCTCTGGGAGAAGTTCTATCGCGTCGACGCCTCCGACACGCGCAAGCGCGGTGGCACTGGCCTGGGACTGTATATCGTCAAACAACTGGTTGAGCTGCAGGGCGGCA
>JADZDV010000210.1 GCA_020850915.1 Chloroflexota bacterium
GTGCCAGGCGCCAGTGGGGTAAGCGCCTGGCCTCGGCTGGTGTTCGTGGACCGATCGGGCCGCACCGGCGTGCCTGCCCGCACCGATTTCACCCGCGACAGCGGCGCACACCCGACGATTCTCCGGGGCGGTCCCGGTCCAGCCCGTGAGGCTGCGTGACCGTCTGCTGAGGCACGGGGCGTCAGGCTGGTGTGCCGGTTGCGCCTGGCGGCGGGACCGCTGGCGTGGCGCATGCAACAAGCTTGGAGCAGGTAGGTTACTCGTGGTTCGCTCACCGAGAAGGGCCAGCAGGTATCGGGATTGTGAGCATACATAGACGAGGCCGTTGTGCAGGTGCTATATTCCGCGCAAGACGGTACGCGCCTAATGCCTGGCTGTCCGGCGGGAGTGCGCCAGAACCCTCCGGCCGGCAGGAAGTCGATCCCGAGCGACCTTCCCGGATACGGGCTCGGACCACCTCTCCCTAGAAGTGGAGGCGGTCACTATGGAATCAACGGCAACGCTGGGGCCTGGGCCGGCGCCCGAGCGAAGACGCGGCTTCAATCCGCTCCGCGCGATCGGCCACGCGCTGTTGTTCGTCCTCATCCTGCTGCGGGTGCTCGTTCGCAAGCTCCTGCTCCTGTTCGTCCTCCTGCTCAAGCTGCTCGGCCGGAACAAATCGGCGTCCGTGGTCGGCGTCGCGCTACTCGCGCTGTTGCTCTGGAGCTGGAGCGCGAGCGGGTTTCCTTGGGCGCCGCCAGGTCCACCGGTCAGTGCCGCCGGCCCGTCGGCCGCGCTCGGGCCGCCGTCGCCGTTCATGGCGCAGTACATCCAGGGCCGGATGGCGTTTGACGCCCAGGTCGAGTGGGAATCTTACACGGATGAGTGGAAGCAGTACCTCACCCAACGCGGCGAGGGCTTGTCTTACCTGACTCAGCAGTATGCGGAGCTCCGGCGCAGTGGCATTCAGATCACCGACGAGACGCATGCCGCAACCTACCGCATGAACGACGGCCGGACCGTTTACCTGTACATCGAGACGGTCAAGACGCCCCAGGGGCTCCGGCAGGCCCCGTACACGTTCACCACGGCGCCGAACGGCAAGATTCTCACGCGGGAATAGTCGCTCGCGCCGCTGTTCACCGTCCCGCCGACTAAGGGGAAACCGCATGACAACCCATTCCAGAGAGCTCGAGCGATCGATCGACCAGTGGATGGACGGCTTCGGCAACTGGGTCGCCACGCGCTTCCGCTGGATCTTCGTGATCTTCGCGCTGCTCGCCTTCTTCGTGCTGTTCATGATTCCGACGTGGGAAGCCTGGCTCCCCTGGGCCTTCCAGGGCGCGGGGTTATTGCTGGGGCTCTTCTATGCGATCCTGTTTATCATCATTCAGTTCGGCGCCCTATTCTGGGTCCTCGGTCGGGGGCGCACCTACTGGGTCATGCCGGGCGAAACGGGCGTCTCCTTCGAGGACTACAAGGGCAACCCGGAGATCCTCGAGTCCGCCCGCCGGATCGTCACGCTGCTGCGAGGCGCGAAGGAGTTCAAGGACATGGGCGGCGAGGCCGTGCGGGGCCTCTTGCTCGTCGGCCCGCCCGGCACCGGCAAGTCCTACCTGGCGCAGTGCATCAGTACCGAGGCGATGGTTCCCTTCGGCTACGCCAGCGCGCCGAGCTTCCAGAACATGTTCATGGGCGTCGGCAACCTACGGGTCATGATGCTCTACGGCAAGGCCCGAAAACTGGCCCGCAAGTACGGTGCCTGCATCCTCTTCATCGACGAGATCGACGCGATCGGCATGTCCCGCGGCGGGCAGGCGCCGGGCATGATGATGGGCATGATGGGCATGGGCGGCGGGACCGGCCTGATCAACGAGCTACTACTCCAGATGGACCCGCCGCCGCAGGACACCTGGAAGCACCGGATGCTGCGCAAGGTCGGCCTGCGCAAGAAAAAGGCCGAGCGCGAGACGGTACTGACAATGGCCGCGACGAACCTCGCCGAGTCGCTCGACCAGGCGCTGCTCCGGCCGGGCCGGTTCGACCGCAAGCTCGTCGTCGACCATCCCGACGCCGAGGGGCGGCGCGAGATCATCGAGTACTACCTCGCCAAGGTCCGGCACGACGAGATGCCGATGGAAAAGATGATCTCCGACACGATCGGTTACACGCCGGTCTCGATCAAGCACGTCATCAACCAGGCGGCAGTCCAGGCGCACTTCGACGGCCGCAACTCCATTACCTATCGCGACTGGCGAATGGCGCTCGAAACCCACGAATGGGGGCTCCGCCAGCCGATCAAGGGCATGAACAAGGACGAGAAGCGGCGCCTCGCCTACCACGAGGCTGGCCACGCCCTCGCCCAGATCAAGCTCCAGCCGCACATGCGCTTCGCCAAGGTGACGATCATCCGGCATGGCACGGCGCTTGGTCTCTCTGCCAATAAGCCGATGGAGGAACGCTACACCGAGACGCGCGAGGAGCTCCTGGCCGAGATGCAGATCTGCCTGGCCAGCCGCGCCTCGGAAGAGCTCTTCCTGGGCACCGGCCTGACCGGCGTGAGCTCGGATCTCAACCATGCGACGCTCGTCGCGCAGTACTACATCGGCGTCTACGGCATGGCGGACACGCTCGTCTCCCAGCTCGCGCTGGGCCCAACGGGCACGCCCGACGTCTCCAAGATCGACAAGATGCTCAAGGACCAGTTCCAGCGAGTCAAGTCCTTCCTCTGGGCCAACCGGGACACGGTCCACGCCATCGCCCAGGGGCTGCTCGAGCACGAGGAACTGGACGAGGACCAGGTGATCGAGATCATCGCGCAGGCCGAGCGCAATCGCGCAGGCGACGGCGAGGAGTACTTGTACGATCGCACGCTCGGCTTCCTCGCCGCCTCCCGGCGCGCCCACGTGTTGGTCGAAACGAACGGGCATCCCAACCATGCCAACGGCAACGGACACCACGACGTGTCCGAGACGGCCGTCGTGGAGGCACCCACGCTGCCACCGGCCGAGGCACCCGCGCCCGCCGTCAACAGCGGCGAGGCGGGCGACCGCCGCGAGGCTGGCCCGTCGACCGGCTGATCCCACTTTTGCCCGTAAATCAACCCGGATCCGCGAGAACGGAGTGGTGCGAGCCAC
>JADZDV010000211.1 GCA_020850915.1 Chloroflexota bacterium
CCACCGAGGCCCAGCACCATGCCTAGCAAGATCCCGACGATCGCCGCCAGGAATCCCAGGAATGGCACCAGTGACAGAACAGCCACGAGGACGTTGAACCCAATCCAGAACACGATCCACGCCACCGTCAGGAAGATGCACTGAAACGCATGGAACCGCACGAACCGATCGCGTTCGATCAGGACGAAGATCACACCGGTGACGATTCCCAGTACGTAGCTCAGTGCAGCCGCCACATTGGGCTGCAGTCCCGTTCCAGAGACCGGTCCGCTACCCTCACTCGCCATGCCGCGCCTCCTTCTTGCGACCTTCTGGCATCCCGGCCCGCGTCTACGGTCGCACGTCAGGCTGGGTCATTGAGGCTGAACGAATTCGACCGCGCCAGCAAGCCGCCCGCCGCCGAATCAGCCCCCTGGCTGAGAACCCGATGAGCCGCTCCAGCGAAGACCGGCGCTAGCGGACCACGCCGGACAGAAACGCCGCCGTCCCTCCAATGACGGCGAACACCGCCATGATCGCGATCATCCCGATCCAGCCAATGATCACCGTGGCGATCGCTTTACCGGAATCGAAGTCCAGCGCCTCGCGAACCGCGAGAAACCCGAGGTACAGGCTCCAGATGCCCAGCACGATGCCGGCCAGACTGCCAAGGCCTGGCACGACGCCTACGATCCCGAGCACGGATGGTGTGTTAGCAAAGCCGATCGTTCGCAACAGTTCGCCATACGTGGCAGTGCCGCCCATCACTCGGGTACCGATGAAGTAGGTGACAAACGACCAGACCGCCCAGCCGAACAGGCTGGCGATGATCCCAAAGACGAGCGGCATCGCCGGGTTCCGGCCCGCCATCGCCGCGCCTAGAGCCGTCCCGAGGCCGGTCGACACCGCGCCGATCACCACCACCATCAAGGCCTGGTTCGTGGCGTTCAGATCGTGCTCGACTTCGTTGTACAGCGCCACATCCGCTCTCGCGGCGCGAATCATCCGCTCCACCAGACCGCTCTGCTCAATCACACCTGCTCCCTCCGCGAACTAGTAACCTCGCGCCTTGTCCACCAGATTCTCCAGCGGCTCCCCTTTGACGAACCGCTGGAGGTTCTCGAGAAAGAGCGCGACCGTCGTCTGTCGCCAGCGCTCCGCATCGCCGGCAACGTGGGGCGTCACGACGAAATTGGGCGCATCCCACAGGGGGCTGGACAGGGGAAGCGGCTCCTCCGCGAAAACGTCGAACGCTGCACCCGCCAGGCGCCCCGCCCTCAACGCCTGGTCAAGCGCCGCCTCATCCACGAGTCCGCCCCGCCCGAGATTGATCAGGACCGCGCTCGGCCGCATCAGGGCCAGCTCCGGCGCTCCGATCAGTCCCCGCGTGCCGGCCGTGAGCGGCAGCGTCAGCGCGACGTAGTCGCTGGCGGCAAGCAGGTCGTCGAGCCGATCGCGTCCCAGTACTTCGTCCGCGTCCTGATCGCCGGCGGAGGCAGTGGAACGAAGTCCAATGACGCGCATGCCGAACGGCCGCGCTCGCCGCGCCACGGCGCGTCCGATGTGGCCGAAACCGACGATGCCGAGCGTCCTATCAAGGAGGTCGTGCGACTCGAGGCTGCGCCACACGCCCTGGCGCTGCTGGCTCCAGTAATCTGGCAGGCGCTTGGCGTGCGCCAGTATGAGGGCCAGCGCAAACTCGGCGATGGCGTCGGAGTAGAGGCCGCGCGCATTCGTGAGCGCAACGTCACTCTCCACCAGCGCTGGGAACACCAGGGCATCGACGCCGGCCGCCGCCACCTGGACCCAGCGGAGATTGGGCAGACGCGGCCAGAGCCGCTGGACGATGGTGGAGGCGTACTCCCAGAGCAAGAGGGCCTCGACACGCTCCAGATCGTCGCCGAAATCGGCCTCTTCCGCACCGCTGACCAACTGGATCTGAGGTGCTGACTGCCGGAGCTGCTCCACCAGCCAGTCGGCGTCACGCGCGACGACGGCCACGACCGGGCGGCCTTCCGGCTGGATCACGGCGGTCCCATCCGCGGTCTCACCCTGGCGACGCCCCCACGGCCCGGTTCCGAGTGGCGCCATTATACGCGCGCCGACAGCGGAGGGAAAGGTGCTCTCGGTGACTCCGCGGCCTTCCCTCGGCAATCCACCGGATATGCCGTATAATCCCGCGGCGCAGTTGCACAACCTGGATCGCCGTAGGAGTGGGGTGTGTCCTCGCCCGGAGACTCGGATCGCATCGCCTTCGTGTTCCCTGGACAGGGGTCGCAATATGTCGGCATGGGCAAGGCGCTGTTCGAGGCCTCCCAGGCGGCGCGGCGCGTCTTCCAGCAGGCCGATGAAGTGCTCGGCTTCTCGCTTTCCAAGCTCTGCTTCGAGGGCCCAGCCGAGGAGCTCGAGGACACCGTGAACGCGCAGCCGGCCATTCTGACGGTCAGCATCGCTTGCCTCGCGGCGCTTCGCGAGCGGTGGGACGCGCTTGGCCGGTCGATCATGCCCGTCGCGGTGGCGGGTCACAGCCTTGGAGAGTTCACAGCGCTCGTGGCAGCCGGCTCTATCGACTTCTCGGACGCCCTGCGCATCGTGCGCGAGCGCGGTCGGCTGATGAAGGAGACCAGCGAGAGCAAGCCCGGCGGCATGGCCGCCGTGGTCGGCCTGGACGAGGCGACCCTGCGCGGCATCTGCGAAGAGGCGCAGTCGGGCGGTGTGATCGTCATGGCGAACTCCAACTCTCCCGACCAGCGTGTCATCTCCGGCGAGCGGGCCGCGCTCGAGCGCGCCGTCGAGCTGGCCCGGGCACACGGCGGTCGAGCCGTGATCCTGCCAATCTCAATCGCCTCCCACTCGCCGCTCATGCAGGCCGCTGCCTCGGTGTTCGCGGAGATCCTCGCAAAGGTTCCCTTCCGCGACCCGCAGGTCCCGATCGTGGCCAACATCAGCGGGCAGATCATCACCTCGGCCGAGGAGATCCGCCGCGAGCTGCACGAGCATCTGCTGCGGCCGGTCGAATGGCTCGGCTCCGTGCGCGGGATGATGGAAGAGGGGGTGACCGACTTCTGGGAGATCGGCCCCGGCCAGGTCCTGACCCGGCTCATCAAGCGAATCAGTCGCGACGTTCAGGCGCTCAACCTGAGCGACGCCGAGATCGCCAAGCTCTGACCCCGCCGAAAGGATCCTGCCGGTGAGGCGTGTTGTTGTAACGGGGCTTGGCCTGGTCAGCCCCCTCGGTCTGAACGTGGACGAGACCTGGGCCGGGCTGGTAGCCGGGCGCTCCGGTATCGCCCGGATCACGCGCTTCGACCCCGAGCAGTTCGCCATCAAGATCGCTGGCGAGGTCAAGGGTTTCTCGATCGGCGACGCGGCGCCTCCGAAAGAGGCCAAGCAGTACGACCGGTGCGTGCAGTACGCCGTGGTGGCCACACGCGAGGCACTCGCCGACTCACGGCTCGAGATCACGTCCGAGAATAGCGAGCGCGTCGGTGTGATCTTTGGGACGGGCGCCGGTGGGTACAACCGGCTGTTGGACCAGCATCGAATCTACCTGGAGCGCGGCCCCAGCCGGGTCAGTCCGATGTTCCTGCCCCACTTCCTTCCGGACGCCGCGACCGGCGTTCTCGCGATCCTCTACGGCGCCGCCGGCCCCAATATGGCGGTCGTCACCGCCTGCGCCACGGGCGGTACGGCGATCGGCGAAGCGATGGAGACGATCCGGCGCGACGACGCCGACGCCATCATCGCGGGCGGGACGGAGGCCTCGATCAACCCCCTGATCGTCGCCGGCTTCATCAACATGCGCGTGCTGGCCGACTACGACGGCCCGCCCGAGCGCGCCGCGAAGCCGTTCGACCTCCATCGCAACGGCTTCGTCCTGGCCGAAGGCAGCGGCGCGCTGATCCTCGAGGAGCTGGAGCACGCCCAGGCGCGCGGTGCCAGGATCTACGCGGAAGTCATCGGCTACGGCAGCAACAACGACGCCTACCATATCGCGGCGCCAAAAGAGGGCGGCGAGGGCGCCATCCGCTGTATGCGCATGGCGATCCGCAAGGCCGGCATCCAGCCGGAAGAGGTCGCGTACATCAACGCTCACGGCTCTGGCACGGACCTGAACGACAAGTACGAGACCACCGCGATCAAGGCCGTCTTCGGCGACCACGCTCACACCCTCTCGGTGAGCTCGACAAAGTCGATGGTTGGTCACATGATGGGCGCCGCGGGAGCCTTCGAATCGATCGCCTCCATCAAGGCCGTCTATCACGACGTCATTCCGCCCACCATCAACTACGAGACGCCAGACCCCGAGTGCGACCTGGACTACACCGCCAACGTCGCTCGCAAGCGGCGCGTCGAGGTGGCCTTGAGCAACGCGATCGGCCTGGGAGGCCACAACTCCTGCGTCGCCTTCCGAAAACTCGTCCTGTGAGGTGCCAGTGACACGTCACCGGGTTGTCGTCACCGGCTATGGTGTCATTGCCCCGATCGGCCTGACCGTGGACCAGTTCTGGTCCAACTTGCTCGCCGGCGTGAGCGGCGTCGGCCCCCTCCTGCGCTTTGACCCCAGCAACCTGCCAGTCAGGATCGCCGCCCAGGTGGAGGGGTTTGACCCCGCGGACTACCTCAATCCGAAAGCGGCTCGGAGGATGAGCCGCTTCGTTCAGTTCTCAGTCGCCGCCAGCAAGCAGGCACTCCAGCACTCTGGCCTGGAAGTGACCGAGGAGAACAAGTACGACGTCGGGGCGATCGTTGCCACCGGCGGCGGCGGCGTGGAAGAGGTCTACGACGAGACTCAGGTCTTGCTCGAGCGTGGCCCCGACCGGGTCAATCCGCTCTTCGTCCCGGCGATGATCGCGAACATGGCCTCCTGCCAGGTCTCGATCACCTTTGGCCTGCACGGCCCGGCCGTGACGAACATCGCGGCTTGCGCGGCCGGCGTGTACGCTTTCTACGAGGCCGTCCAGTTTATTCGCCGGGGCGACGCGTCGGCGCTCCTGACCGGCGGCACTGAGTCCGCGATCATCCCACTGTCGTTCACCTCGCTCGCCAAGCTCGGCGCTCTCTCACGCCGCAATGACGACCCGCGGCACGCATCACGCCCGTTCGATCGCGACCGGGACGGCTTCGTCTTCGGCGAGGGCGCCGCGATCCTGATGCTGGAATCACTGGAGCATGCGCAGGCACGCGGCGCGCATATCCTGGCCGAAGTCGCCGGCGCGAGCACGACGAGCGACGCCTACCACCTGACCGCCCCAGAGCCGAGTGGCGAGAGCGCTGCCCGCGCGATGAGCCACGCGATCAAGGACGCCGGACTGACAACCCGCGAGATCGACTACGTCTGCGCTCACGGGACCGGTACGCCGTTGAACGACGTCTCGGAGACGCGGGCGATCAAGAAGGTCTTCGGGGCGCAAGCCTACGACCTGGCGATCAGCTCGCCCAAGTCGATGATCGGCCACCTGCTGGGCGCGGCGGGCGCAATGTCCGCCCTGACCTGCGTCAAGGCGCTCGAGACGGGGATGTTGCCGCCGACAGTCAACCTCGACAACCCGGACCCCGAGTGCGATCTAGATTACATACCCCATGTCGCGCGACGACAGAGGATCTCCACGGCCATGGCCAACGGCTTCGGATTTGGCGGCCAGAACGCCGTCGCGGTGTTCAAGAAGTTCGAAGAGTAGAGCAATCCGGCAATTGCTGACCGATGACGCTCTCGCTTCCGTCAGTCGCGTAGCGGCATCAATCAAGGCCATGCTAGCATGCCTGCGTAAGCCCCGGGAGCGTCATGTTCTTCCTCGAATACCTCGGACCCGCTGACCTGTACCCTCGCGTGCAAGCCTCGCTGAAGGCCGAGCTTGCCGCTGCCTTTCGCTCGCGGCCGGCTACGGTCACCGTTCGCCGGGTGGTCACCGAGGAGAAGCAGCCCGCGGTCGAGCTGTGGGTGGAGCTGAGCTCAGACGAGCAGTTGTACCGGTACGGCCGACAGATCTCCCAGCGTCTGACCGAGGCCGTCCGACGCGAGGCGGAGATTGACGTGTGGGTGATGTTCAAGATCGTCCCGCTCAGCAACGCCTTTCTCAACGGAGAGCCCAGAGCCCGCGGCGTCGCCTCGTTCGAGTAGCCTGCGCCGGGGCTGCCCGGTATGCTCTGAGACCCTCAGTGTCGTCAACTGCCTCGAGCCTGACGTCCGCGTACAGCCGTCCCGCCACACTGTCATCCTGAGAGGCTGGGGTGTCCGTCAGGTGCCTGCGTGGTTGTCGCGGCCATCCCAATAGCCCCCTGTCATCCCGAGCCTGCGAGGGATCACGC
>JADZDV010000212.1 GCA_020850915.1 Chloroflexota bacterium
CAAAGGCCCCGGACGAACGGGAACGTGAAGTGGCGGAAGCGACAATTCTGAGACGGGCTGCTTGCTGCGCCCATAGGCTGTTACGCGAAGATTAGACGTGCCGACGGCACTTCTCGTTGACATTCAACAGGGAGGCCAGACCGGGTGGGTCCGTTCGTCTCGATGTTCCCTCTCACCAGCTCCTTGCTCACCATCTCCGTGCTTGACAGATAGTAAGGAGTCGTCTAGTCTTGCCTTACCTATGTCTCAGATCCTTACCATCGGAAGGCACGTGAAGGGGATCGTTGCCCGTATCACCAGCAAGGGCCAGGTCACCACCCCCGCCGAGGTGCGCAAGTACCCTGACGTCGGGACCCGGGACCGGATCGCCTTTGTCCTGGAGGAGCACGGCGAGGTGCGTCTGAAGGCCCCCAGCTACCCCCGGGTGAGCACCCTGCGCGGGGCGGCCGGCTCGCTCGAGCGCCCGGTGCCCTGGCGAGAGCTGCGCGAGCTGGCGCGGGAAGATGCCTTGGAAGACAAAGAGCGTCGGTGGGGAGCGACTCGCCTGAGGGATGAGTCACCCGTTTATCGACACCGACGTCCTGATCCGCCTCCTGACGGGGGATGATCTAGCCAAGCAGGAGCAGGCCACCCAGCTCTTTGAGGCGGTCGAAGCTGGAACCCTGACCATCGAAGCACCGGTGACGGTGCTCGCCGACGCCGTCTACGTCCTGGCGTCACCACGGCTGTATCACCTGCCTCGCCCACAGGTGCAGGTGCTGCTCTCGTCGATCGTTCGGCTCACCGGCTTCAGGGTGCCAGGCCGCAAGGCGGTCCTGCGCGCCCCGGGGCTGTACGGCAGCACGAACCTGGATTTCGGCGATTGTCTGATCGTGGCCAGCATGGAGCAGCGCGGATCCGAACGGCTCTGCTCGTACGACCGCGATTTTGACCGTTTCCCTGGTATCCGGCGCCACGAGCCGGGAGCGCCAGCGTCAAGCTGAGACAGACCGCGCGTCGGCGCGAGCGCTCCGCGGACCGGTCCAGAAGCGTGTGGCTGGCCAAGCGCTCACGGCCCTCGTCACGCAACACGCGCCGGTAGACTCGGCGAAACAGAGCCGCCGGCCGAAGCCGCTCTGGCGCCGGAGGCGAGGCGACCCATGTCTGGCGACCCCATCCCATCAGCCCGGATCGTCGCACAGCATCTGCCGTTTTCCGGCGGCAGTGCGGGTCCAGTCAGCCAATATCGGGGACCGAATGTTAGCGTGGCTACAGTCTGCCGGCGCCGCGAGTGACAACTATTGACACTCATTTGGGGCGGGGTTACACTACCTCCACCATACCGAATGTATGGCCGGTCGGACAGTAAGGAGGTAGAGCGTGCGGTTCTTTGAGGATTCCAGTGGTGGCATGCCGGTCGAGCCGGAGGGGTACGGCGGCGGGATGGATGACTTCGAGCCAGGCCAGGACGCCGATCCCGGGCCCCAGGGTGGTACGGACTAGTCTCGCCTGACTCGCCCGCGACCCAGCGGGGCGCGAGGCCAGGTGCGTCGGATGGCCAACGACAGAACGGGTGGGCTACACGTGGCTCACCCGTTTTCCATTGTCGGCCAGGGCATCCGTCCCTGGCCGGCCGCTCAGGGCGCCAGGATCCGCGAGCATTCTTTGGAGGCAGACGTGCGGCTCGTTTTCGAAGACAGCGGCCCGGACACGCTGCCGATCGAGCCATACAACGGCCAGTTCGATGGCATCGATCCAGAGCAGGGGCCTGATCTGAGCGTCCCCGACGGGGGCGGTGAGTAGGCGGCGCCAGAACGGTCAGGATCAGGCGCCGACGGTCGCCGGCGCCTGGTCCTCGTCTTCATCCTGCCTGCGCAATTCTGGCTTCGGTTGGTGTCCGTCCCCATTGGACAGCAGTCGGCGCATGGACGCGCTGTCCAGAACGTCCACCAGGAGCGGTGTGACCGCGCGGCCGATCACGCCTTCCGGTAGATTGAGCAACACCGCCATGCCGCCGTGACCGGTGAGGTCTTCACTCGTCTGGATGCTCGTGCGGTGGCCCTCGCCGGTCTTGTCGTCGTGTGTGACAATCTCCACCTCGCCATCCCGTAGCAGATAGAGCGTATCTCTCTTGTCCGAAGCGCCGCTGATGATGTCACCCGGCGCGAACCGCTGGCTGACAAGCAGGTGGCTCATCGGTTCGACCGCCTGGACGGGTAGCAGACTGAAGACCGGCACGGAACGCAACTGCTGCACCGTTCGGTCGAGCTGCTCGTTCGCGCCGCTCTCCAGCAGTTGCTCGTTCTGCTCCTCGAACAGCCGGTGGTACAACCCCCGTCGCTCCATCAGCTCCCGATGGGTGCCCTGCTCCAGGATGCGCCCGGCCTGTAGTACACAGATCGTGTCAGCGCGCATGGCGAGAGCAAGCCGGTGAGTGATCGTGATGACTGTCTTGCCGGCTGTCACCTGGTCTAGCTCGGCCAGGATCTCGCTCTCTGTCTCGGCGTCGAGCGCGCTTGTGGCCTCGTCCAGGATGATGATCGGAGAGTTCCGGAGCATCGTCCGCGCAATGGAGATTCGCTGACGCTGTCCACCGGACAGCCGGACGCCGCGCTCGCCGACCACCGTGTCATACCCTGAAGGCAGACTCATGACAAACTCGTGCAGCCGGGCCGAGCGAGCGGCCTCTTCAACCTCCTCATCGCTGGCGTCCATCCGGCCAAAGCGGATGTTCTCGCGGATCGTCGTGTTGAAGCAGAACGTGTCCTGGGAGACAATGCTGATTCGGGAGCGTAGCCCGCCCAGCGAGAAGTGCCGGATGTCCTCGCCGTCGATCTTAACCGCGCCGCCAGTCACATCGTAGAAGCGGGGCACGAGACCGGCCAGCGTGCTCTTGCCAGCACCGGTCGGGCCGACGAAGGCGACAGTGTGGCCGGCTGGGATCGCGAGGGTGATGTGGTCCACGGTCAGCTCGGGACCACCGTACGTGAAGCAGACGTCCTCGAAGCTAATGCCCTGGCGCACGTCGCCGGGCGCCTCGCGCCCGCCGGGCGGCGTCTCGAGCCTCTCGGGCGGCTCGCGCATGATCTCCTGGAGCCGACGCATCGACGCGGCAGACTGAGAGATGCTCGCGTAGATGTTGGAATACCGGCCGAGCGGGTAGAGGAATCTGCTGACCAGCCCATTGAAGGAGAACACGGTCCCTGGCGTGATGATCTCGTTCAGTGCCAGGAAGCCGCCGAAGCCGATCACCAGCTTGGTCTGGAAGTTGTCTACCACCTGGAGCGTCTGCGCGTACAGGCTCTGAAGGTACTGGACCCAGATCGCCACCTTCCGATACTGACCGATCTCAGGCTTGAAATAGCGGTTGACGTGGTAACGCAAGTTGTAGATCTTGATCAAGCTATGGCCGTACAGCATCTCTTCAAGATGCGCGTTGAGCTGGGCCAGTCGCTCCTGCCGCTCGCGGGCCGCTTTCTGGAGATTGAGACCCAGCCAGCGGCCAGCGAAGATATAGACCGGCACAACGATCACCAGCAGCAGGGAGAGCTGCCAGCTCATCAGGAGCATCGCGCTGACCGCGGCGACCAGCAGAATGCCGTAATAGACGCTGTAGGACAGTGCGTCGGTCATCGGGTCGGCGAGGCGACCGATGTCGCTCGTGAAACGCGCTACGAGATCGCCGATTCTCGTGCGGGAGTAGAAGCCCGAGCCGAGCTGCTGGGTGTGCTCGATGAACTGCACGCGCATGTCCCGCAGGACGTTCTGTCCGATGACGTTGATCGTGTAGACCAGGATGATCGTTGTGACGATGGCGATCATGTTGAAGGCGGCCCAGCGGAGCAGGATGGCGATGAAGTCGTCCAGCGCACCCAGGCGCGCACCGCCCGGCTTCAGCGCGTCCGTCAGAAGATTGATCGCGTCCCGCAGGAAGAACTGTGGAGCCAGAGAGGTGATCGCCGAGATCACCATGAGCACCAGTGAAAAGAGGATCAGCACCCAGTACGGGCGGAGGTACGGCAGCGCAATCCTGACGAACGCCTTCAGCGTCATGGGGCGACGGGACATACCGCGCAGCACCGCGTGCATCCACTCGTCTTGGAGCTGCTCGAGAGACTTGCCGTACAACAGGTCGGCGATCAGGCTGGGCTCAGACGCCGAGTCGCGGGCAAACGTGCAGTACCGCCTGGGCCCGTCACGCTCAAACATATAGCCGCTGAACGACTCCTGCAGCGCATGGAATTCAGGGACGCTCGCAGCCATCGCTGGACCGCGCATCAGGCATTCGTAGAGCGGCAGCTTGCCGTCACGCGCGCCGGCCGCCTCGCGCGCGACGTGGTCGGCGGATTGCCGTCGAGACAGGTCGAACAGCTTCGCCCCGCGCCGGGCGACGTATCGCGTGGCGAGATGCCGAGCGAGGCCGTCTGCCAGAAAGGTGGGCGCGTAGCACCAGTGCTCCTCGGGGTGTCCCTCGACGGCGTTCCAGCCCTCGGCCGGGCGGGCCCAGCGGCGCACGAGCAGACGTGCCAGGTGGTAGATCAGCTCTTCCGCGGGAGCCGCCTCGTCGTGGGTGGTCCGCAGCACCCAGTCGACCGGGTTGCTCCAGGTACCTGCGCGCTCGACAGGCTCGCCGGTCCCCGCCAGGGGCCCGGCGACGATCTCCACCAGAATGGGGCGCGGCTCGAGCGCAACGTCGCGCCTGGCCTTGAGCGTCTTGAGCACCCACGTCGCGGCGTCGTCAAGGCGCTCGATCAGCGTGGCGATGTGCGCTGCCGCGGAGCCGGTCGGGGAATACCGGACGACGAAGTAGCGGGTTCGGCGGTCTCCAGCGCGCGTTGGAGTCTGTTCTGACGCGCTCATCGTGCTCTTCGCGCTCCAGGGGCTATCGCCCTAGTCCGCCTCGCGCCGGATGCCGAAATCCCCACCACGGCTCACTCCCGATCGATTATGCCTGTTCGGGCTGACACACCAACGCTGACGTTGCGGACCCAGACGCTGGCGTTGCGAACAGGCGCTTGCGCCAATCCAGTTCTTTGTCAATTGGTGGTACGTTGCACAAGGGCGGCGTCCAGCACTGCCAGCGCCGCGCGCAGACCGCTGAGATTCCGCTCCACCTCCGGGTTGTAGGCTGAGGTTAGCTCGATGAACATGCTGGTGATCTCCCGTTCCCGCAGCCAGCCGCCCATACTGCCAGTGGCGCGATAGCCGAGGACGCCGCCACCGCCCTGGGCTGGCCGCCAGTAGCCGCTACCATCCGCGTAGGCGTCGGCGAGGTCGTTGCCGAGGCCGGTCCGAGTGTCAAACAGGAAGCCGCCGGCGCTATGGTAGTTCACAAGGAAGACCGGGCGCTTGTCCAGGACCCAATCGCGCAAGGCGCGGGTCTCCTGCTCGGAGAACGGCTGTGAACCGGCCAGCCCCCTGATGAAGACGCCGTTGGAGTCCCATGCGTTGGTCTGCCAGTCAGGTGTAGCCCAGTTGCGGTTGGGATCGACGCCGCTCAGGAACAGCCGCGTTCCGCCGGCTACGCCGTCCGGATTGGCCTCGGTGAGGAAGTTGAGCGTGACCGTCGACGGGATCTCCTCAGGATGAGAGGCGTAAGACGCCAGCAGTTGCTCGACGAGCTGGACGGTGTTGTACTCCGGGCCGCCGTGCTGGCCGCCCATGATCAACACCTGCCCGGGCCCTGTCCCGAGGCGTTTGACCACCAGCGGGAGGCCACCCTGTGAGAAGCCGATCGCCGACCACGGGATCTCGGCCTCCTGGGCGCCTGCCGATCCAGTCCCGGCGACGAGCGCCATGGACAGGACGAGTGAGAGACCCAGCGCCAGCCAGTGAACCGTTACCATCGGCATGGCCAACCTACCGTGTTGCTCCAGCGTCCGCCGGGCTTCGCTCGGCGCTCCTCACCGGGCATCGTGTCCACCAAGTATAGGGAGAGAGAACAGCGTGCGCACCTTCGTCGTCGAGCTCGGAACCGGGGTGGACCTGCACGGACAGAATCCCACGAAGGCCGCGATCCGCGCGGTTCGAGACGCTTTCGCCCATGTCTCGCTGCCGGGCCTGCGCCAGGTGGCTGGCCTGGCCGATCCGGGCGAGATGACTGTGGACGTCATTCTCGGGGTGCCGCCCGATGCTGGCGAGGTCGATCTCGCTCCCGTAGCCGAGCAGTTCCCGTACGGCAAGATCCAGATCACAACCCAGACTGGCGGGCTCCTCGCCCCGGGCGGCGGCGCGTACCGGCCGGAGCTTGGCGACCGCGTGGATGCGCTGCTGGTGGTGAACGCCGCGATCTACGTCCGCGTGCCCTGAGCGATCGCGGACGATCGACACACTATCATTCGGCGCACGCCGAGCGCCTGCTCTGGCGTGCGTTTGACTTCAGGAGGACAGGCTGACCGCGATGACGATGGAGTATCTGAAGGACGCGCCGCCGCGCATCTTCGACGTGCACGTCCATTTCCCCTGGCGCGGCGACCGCGCGGGAACGATGTCACTGGAGAACCAGATCGAGATGCTGGCTTACGCCTGCCGGCGGCTGAACATTCGCAAGGTCTCGCTGCTGGGCCGGCGTGGCGAAGAGGGCTGGGCCGCCGCCCTCCAGGCGAAGCAGGCCTGTCCAGAGCTGATCCTGCCGCTCGCCCAGATCGGACTGGACGAGGAGACTCCAGACGAGATCAGCCGGCTGCACGAGCGCGGCATGCGTGGCCTGAAGATCACCACGCCCTGCTCTGACTACGATACCGAGCGCTACTACCCGATCTACGCCCGCGCCGAGGAGCTGGCCATGCCGATCCTGTTCCACACCGGCATCCGCGGCGGGCCGATCGACTTCCTGCTCTTCCACCCCCGTGACGACGCGCTCGCGGAGGCTACCAGCGCCGAGCACGAGCGGACCATGGCCGGCACAACGCGGGGAGCGGCGCGCATGCAGCCGATCTTCCTGGACACCATCGGGCTTGCCTTCCCGCGGCTGAAGATCATCGGCGCGCACCTCGGCTACGGCCTGTACGACAGCGCCGCGGCGGTGGCCCGTTGGCGCCGCAACGTCACCTTCGACATCTCCGGCGGCCAGGTGGTGCGGCGCCACATCCTGGAGCGCAACATGATCTACCGGGAGATCCTGCCGGAGAAGCTGGTGTTCGGGACGGACTGCGACGTCCTCCACATGAGCCGCGAGGTCACAGCCTGGATGCAGGCATTCCAGGACATGGGTATGTCCGCCGACGACCAGGACAAGATCTTCTATCGCAACGCGGCCGCCATCTTTGGCGAGACCTGACCGCTCAGCCGGTCAGGTCTCGCAGGGCCAGGTCCACCGTTCGGAACCGGAAGCGGTAGCCGATCTCCAGGGCGCGGACGGGCTTCACGTTCTGGCCGTCCAGCAGCAGCGTGGACCTCTCGCCAAGCGCCAGCTTGATGGCGACCGCGGGAACGGGCAGCCAGGATGGTCGGCCGATCGACTCCGCCAGCCGAGCGGAGAACTCGCGGTTGGTCAGGACCTCCGGTGCGACGGCGTTGACAGGGCCGCTCACACGCTCCTGGGTCAGGGCTGTGTTATAGAGACCGACCACGTCGTCGAGGTGGACCCAGGGGAACGGCTGCTGGCCGTTGCCAAGAGGGCCGCCGAGGTACAGCTTGAACGGCAGGAGCATCAACGGCAGCACGCCGCCCCGACGGCCAAGGACCACCCCGGTCCGCAGCCGGACCGTGCGCACGCCGGCGGCCTCGGCCTTGATCGCTTCGTTCTCCCAGGCCACGCAGACCCGGGCCAGGAAGTCGGCGCCCGGCGGCGACGACTCGTCGACCGGCTGCCCTCTCGGGCCGTAGTCGCCCACCCCTGAGGCCTTGACCAGGACGCCGGGCCGCTGGTCTCGTGGCAGTCCGGCGATGACCTCGACCAGTGCTCGGGTGCCCCGAGCGCGGCTGTCCATGATCCGCCCTTTGCGCTCCTCGGTCCAACGGCCGCTGGCGATGCTCTCCCCGGCCAGGTTGACGACCGCCTGAACCGTTGCGAGTGTGCTCTCGAGCCGGTCGCCACCGGCCGCGGGGCCCCATGCCACCGTCTCCAGGTCGGGCCCGAGCACACGCTTCGCGTTCTCCACCCGGCGGGTCAGCACGACAACCTGGTGTCCGCGCTCGCGCAGATCCCTGACGAGCGGCCGGCCGATCAAGCCGGTCGCGCCGGTTACCGCGATTCTCACGACGCCATGCTCCTCTTCGGCCGCTGACTCTGCTCGGATAGTACCCGCAAACGAGCTGACGAGTGTGCGCCGCGGGCTACTCGGAGACGGAGAAGCCCGCGTAGCGATAGCGGGTGTCGGTGGCGTCCATCGCCTGGCGCAGGCGCTCCCCGCTGATGACGCGGTCCCAGCCGGCGCCGTCGAAGTCGATCGGATCGTTGTAGAGGAACCCGTCATCCAGGATACCGGTGACCAGAATGTAGTGGTCGCCGTAGTAGCGGGTGGCCTCGCGGCCCGGTAGCGCGCGGTAGCGCACCTGGACGACGACCGGCCGCCGCTGGCGGAGCTGGCCGCGCAGGTCGTCCAAACTCCAGGTGCCGATGTTGCCGGCCGCGTCACGCAAGCCATGAGTCTTGAGACTGTGTGCCTCGACCACCTCGGCGAGCGCCGTCATCAGCGTCCCGGTGCCATTGCCCCACATGTGCTGCGCGTCCAGCGCCTCGGCGCGCACGCGCGACAGGGGCACGTTCACCCCGAACGCCGCCATCGCCATGCCGATGCTCGTGGGGCCGCAGTTGGCCTCAGCGTACGGCGAGCCGTCGAGCTGCGAGCGGAACGGAGCGAAGACCTGGAAGATGTCCATCCGCGTCACATCCGGGTAGCCGCGAGGCAGCTCGCGCGGCGAGGGCGCGCGCGCGGTAGCCAGGCTGCCGACGTCCACCCAGCCGCTCATCGCCTGGCGTGTCTTGCCGTCGCCCGGGTCGCGCACCGGAATGCGCCGACCCTGGAGGTCGCCCGTTCGCTCGAGGCGCACGCCATCCGGCAGGGTTGTGTAGCGCCGGGCGCCGACCGCGGCGTCCGCGTAGAGCTCGACCGGACCGGTCGTCTTGAGCCAGGGGGCGGAGACCAGCTCCGGGAGGTTTTCCGGCAGCGGCGTCATGATGATGGAGGCCGCGGTCAGCGCGTCCAACCCGGCCCCGGTCGGCTGACCGGCTGGCTGCTGGGCTGCCGCCACCGCGCTGGAGGGCGCGAGCGGCCTGGCGCCGGGCAGGACGAGCTCCATGCCTGCCGCCACGGCGTCAGGATTGTCGAGGCCGTTGGCCGCGACGACGGCCTCGGGGTCGAGCCCATAACGGCTCGCGATGCCGCCCAGCGTCTCGCCCGGGTCCACGCTGTAGATCAGGCCATCTGCTGGTGGGATCCGCAGCGTCCGGCCGACGACGATGAGATCGGGATTCGTGATATTGTTGGCCCAGACGACCGTCTCCGCGCGCAGGCCGTAGCGCTCGGCGATAGACAGGACCGTGTCACCTTCGGCGATGGTGTACTGCGAGGGGCGGAGCGGACCGGGCGTCGCTCCTGGCGCCGGCTCCGCGATGCCGGCGAAGGGCGAGGCTTCCTCCGCCGGGTCGTCCACCTCTACGGCGTTCCCGTCCGGGTCCTGAAAGCCGAACTGCGGGAGCGGTGTCTCCGCCGGCGGCGCCGCCGCGCGCGTCTCGGCCCCGCGCGGCATGGTGATGAGCACCGTGCCGGCCAGCAGGAAGGTCAGCGCGAGCGTCGTCCCGCCCCACCGGAGTGATGTCGCCAGCGACGGTCGAGTGTTGAACGCGCGTGAGCGAGCGGACCGGCGCTGGGAATACACCACGCAGCTTCTCTCAGACGGAGTGACCGACCGCGCTAAGCCTACCAGTCTCGCAGGCTTTCTGGGGCGGGTGCGCGATAACGGGGCTGTTACAGGTGTTAGAGGGTCCGCATAGATCGCCCGACCAGTCCCAGCCCGCCGGCCAGCAGCGCCAGCATGATCAGGGTATGGAACAGGCTGGTAGGCCGGAAAAAGATGGTGAGATTCGAGAGGACGGCGGCGAAGACGATGACGATGCCAACTGCGGCCAGCAGCCAGCCCAGCGGGTTCTTGCCGTTGAAGAACAACATCGCCACGCCGAACAGCAGCGGGACGAGGCTCAGACCGAACAGGTCCACTCCGAAAAAGTACCAGCGGAAGCTCGTCGTCACGACAACCTGATTGAGCAGCCAGTACCCGCCCGCGGCCAGCATGATGGCGCCGACGATGAACGACGACAGTCCGCCCGAGGTGCCTCCAACGTTGCGCAGATCGCGTCTGGGTATCTCTTCCACGGCTCCTCCTACAGGCTCACCATCCAGAGCCCGGTCGCGCTGAGCAGGAGTCCCAGTCCGACCAGGCTGCTGCCATTCCCTGTCTGGAGTCCCAGGCCGACCCAACCGTAGACGATGGCCGCGAGCCCGAGCACCAGGAGCGCCGCCCCAAGCGGGTTCCAGTTGTTCCAGACCCACTTGAGGGTGCTCTTCCTGGTCACCAGACGAGTGAGCAGTGTGGAGATGGAAGCTACCAGCGCCATCAACCCGAGCATGTAGAGCATGCCCGAACTGGCGTCAAGCAGCGTTTTCAGCGCGCCTTCCATCCCTTCACCCCACTGTGCCAGCGACAGTGTACGCCTGAATCGAAGACGCGACAATCGCCCGCTCTGGTGACGTGGTGGGGGCGTACCCAGGGCCAGTACGCTGTGTGAGCCCCCCAACTGGACTGGTCTGGGGGATGAGCCAGTTGAGACCCGCGGTGTGAGCCTACCGGATGCGTGGCGTTGGCGTGGAGGTCACGGTCGCTGTGGCGGTCGGCGTGATCGCATCCGTGGCGTTGAGAGCCAGGCCCATTTCGATAGTCGCCCGCATTGGCGGGCCCAGCAAGATACGCGCCGGCTGGCTTTGGCGCCCCTGATCATCGCGGAGGACAGCCAGCAGCTCGCCGTTCTTTGGCCGGGGCACTTCCTTCGCGGTCACGTACGGCTCCCAGACGCCACGACGCAGGTCGTCCCGCGGTCCGAGCATCATCTGCGTGGCGTGCCCCATCCTGCTCGGCCCACCGCCGTACGGCGCGCAGTCTTCGTTTGAGAACGAGAGCGCCACGCTGTTCGGAGCAGATCCGGGCGATGGAAAGACTGGCAAGACGTTTGGCCGGCAGCCAAAGTCGAGCGTCCAGTAGTGGCCATACGGACCGCCCGCGACGTGGCCAATGCCGACTTCGCGGAAGTACGGCCGCAGCAGGACGCGGCGGTGCAGACCATCTGTCAGCAGCCAGTTGAGCGCCGAATCCATCGTGGGCATGGCGGAGATGGCTTCGATCACCAGCCAGCCCGTCCCCGAAGGCACGATGTAACCCTGCTGCGCGGCGCGATCGGCCGGGCTGCTGCCGTCCAGTCCCTCGTGGTCCAGGTAGCCGTTGACCGCCATGTCGGCGCTATGGCGGCGCGCCGCCTCGGCCAGCTCTGGACTCCAGGCGACTGGGACAAGCCCCTGGTCCAGCCGTTCGGCATTGATCCCGGCCAGCATCCGCGCCTCAACCGAGTCCGCTGACGGGAGCGGGGCGAGCGTGGGCCTGACAGTCGGAGAGGGAGTCGCCGTCGCCTGGGACGAATTACCAGCGCCGCCGGTCTTCTTCGGAACGTCGGCAGCGGAGGTACCGGCGAGCGGGTCCTGGCGGCTCTGAGCGGCGACGAGATCGGCGGCCCCCGGCAGGAGCAGCAACGCCGCCACAAGGGCAGCCAACAAACGGGCCAGAACGGACTCCAGCGCCCGGCGTCAGTCTCTCCGAGACCCGGTGCGCGCCGCCAGTCTACTACAAACTCCGGAGCCTGGGAACCCCATCGTTCGACCGCCGGCCGGAACTCTCACGGAAACTTAATGGTCCAATGGGACCGCGGCCGCGTGAACGCGAAGGCCGTGCGCCCGCGTCTGGCCTCGCCGACGCTACCCGGACTCTGCTTCGGCGTGCTCCGCCGCCGCGGAACGGTCGCGCCGACGCTGGAGCGACTCGTAGCAGCGCCAGCACACGACGGACCGGCTGTCCAGCGGGGAGCGGAATGGGTACTTCTCCTGGTAGGCCTGGCCGATCAGAATGGTGCACTCATTGCATCGCCACTCAGCCTCGCCACCGGAGGTTGTGAGACCAGAGTCCGCGGGCTGGTCTATCTGCATCGTGGCTTCCCCGCCGTCGCGGGGCATCGCAGCGTGGTAAACTCGCCACACACGACGGTAAGAAAAGTATATCAGTCGGGTGCTGCGCGCGCGGCGTGCATCCTGGGCGTCCCGCCCTCATCCTGACGCTCACACGCACGCTCTGTTAGGCGCCCGGGTTGGGCATCAGCCCTACCATCTCGTCGCTCAGGCCGACGAGGCCGGGTCTGCCCGCGGCTTCCAGTTCGGGTTTCGCACGCTCCACCGACGCTTCGCCGGTATCGTGGGCGACCGGGTTTCTAGCATCTCGTACAATCAGGCGCGGGAAGGCGGCGCATGGGCAACAGCTTCGGACATCTCTTTCGCGTGACGACGTTTGGCGAGTCGCACGGCGCCGCGGTTGGCGTCGTGATCGACGGCTGTCCACCGCGCCTGCGCGTCGACGCCGATGATATCCAGCGCGAACTGGACCGGCGGCGACCAGGCCAGAGCAACCTCACGACGGCGCGGGCCGAGAGCGATCGCTGCCAGATCCTGTCGGGAATCTACCAGGGGCAGACGCTCGGCACGCCGATCGCCCTGCTGGTCCCCAACGAGGACGCCCGCTCCAAAGACTACAGCGAGCTGGAACTGAAATACCGTCCGTCCCACGCGGACTTCACGTACGACCGGAAGTACGGCGTCCGCGACCACCGGGGCGGTGGCCGCACCTCGGCGCGTGAGACGGTGGGCCGAGTGGCCGCGGGCGCGATCGCTCGGCGGCTGCTCCAGGCGCGAGCCGGCATCGAAGCGATCGGCTACGTCCTTCGCGTGAAGGACATCCAGGCGACCGTCGATCCAGACACCGTCACGACGGCTCAAGTCGAGGCGACGCCGACACGCTGCCCGGACCCCCAGACCGCGGCACGGATGACGGAACTGATCCTGGCCGCGAAGAAGGCCGGCGACTCCGTGGGCGGGGTTGTGGAGTGCGTGGCGCGGAATGTGCCGCCCGGCCTCGGCGAACCAGTGTTCGATCGGCTCGAAGCGGATCTTGCCAAGGCGGTGCTCTCCCTGCCCGCGAGCAAGGGTTTCGAGATCGGCTCGGGCTTCGCGGGCACGGAGCTGTACGGCTCCGAGCACAACGACGAGTTCTACGTCGATCCCAGCGGTCGGGTTCGCACGCGTACGAACAACTCCGGCGGCGTCCAGGGCGGCATCTCCAACGGCGAGCACATCATCATTCGCGTGGCGTTCAAGCCGACCGCGACGATCCTGCGCGAGCAGCGCACGGTCAACAAGCTCGGCGAGGAGACCACGCTGCAGGGACGCGGCCGTCACGATCCCTGCGTGCTGCCACGGGCCGTGCCAATGGTCGAAAGCATGGTGCTCCTGGTGCTGGCCGATCACTGGCTCCGCCACCAGGCGCTGGTGGGGCCGCCGCCAGTCGAGGCGGCGGCCCATGCTGACGTCCCCGTCTAGCGCGAGGACCGCGTGATCGTCGAGTTCGAGGGCAAACGCCCCCGAGTCGCTGAAGGGGCGTTCGTCGCGCCGACGGCCGCGCTCATCGGAGACGTGCTGCTCGAGGCTGGCGCAAACGTCTGGTACGGGGCCGTCCTGCGCGGCGATTTTGGCAGGATCGTCATCCGCTCCGGATCGAGCATCCAGGACAACGTGGTCGTCCACACGGTACCCGACGCCGTGACCGAGGTCGGGCCAGACGCGGTCATTGGCCACGGCGCGGTGGTGGAAGGCTGTTCCATCGGGCGGAGCGCGCTGATCGGCATGAACGCGACGCTGCTCCGGTACAGCACGGTAGGCGAGGAAGCCGTCGTCGCGGCCGGCTCGGTGCTCCTGGAGCACGCTGTTGTGCCCGCGAGGCACCTGGCCGCCGGCGTGCCGGCCGAGATCAAGCGCGAGATCGAAGGCGGCGCTCTGGAGTGGGTGCGGGCCGCGGCGCCGGAGTATCAGCACATGATGCGCCGCCACCTGGCCGGCGGCCACGGCTCACGCTAGCCGCCAGAGCTGACCCTCCTCCGCGGCCCGCCGCTCGCTCCGCAGCTTGAAGAGGTGGGTGCGAATGTTCTGCTCGGCCGCCCAGTGCAACCGGCTCTCCAGGCCGAGATAGATCACTGCCCGGAGATCCGGAACGGTCCGGGGGCCGGCTGACAGCGCGGCAACGATCTGGTCTTCGCGCTGCTGCCGATGCGCCAGGTACTCGTCGATCGTCCCAGCGGGATCGTCGATCGCCGGCCCGTGTCCCGGCAGAACACGCGTCAGGCTCAGGGAGCGCAGGCGACGGAGGGACGCCAGGTAGCGCGCCAGGTCGTCCTCACCTCGGCCGACGATCACTGTTCCTGAGCCGGCCATCAGATCGCCACAGAACGCTACACCAGAGTCCTCCAGCACGAAGCTGACGGAGTCATCGGTGTGCCCGGGCGTCGAGAGCCCCCGCAGCCTGCTGACTCCCACGTCGATGCCCGCTTCGTCCGCCAGCGGATGCTCCACTCCTTGGAGCGTCGCGTGGCCGTAGATCGGCGCGCCGGTGCGCGCGGCAAGCGGACGCGCGGCTGGCAGGTGGTCGCCGTGCCCGTGGGTGACCAGAATGGCCGTGATTCGGCCGCGAGCCGCGGCCGTGGCCAGGATCTGCTCGAGATGCTCAGGCAGGTCCGGACCGGGGTCGATCACGGCGATCTGATCCCGCCCGACGAGATAGGTGTTTGTGCCCGCCCCGGTCATCGGCCCGGGGTTCGGCGCCAGAACACGGTGGATCTCGGCTGGTGCCGTCATGAAACGCCCTCCTGCCACTCTGCCACAGGCACCGGCAGCCCGTCGTGGATGGCGCCTGGCGCGGGTCGCGGCGGAAGACATCGGGCCTCCGCGAAGACGTCCTCCAGGCGTTGAAAGACGGCGACGCGTCGGAGCTGCTCTGCTGTCACGAACAGCAGGTCGAACCGCCCCGCGGCGGCTTCGCGCAGGGCGTCACGCGGCGCGGTCCAGACGCCTTCCGTGTTCTCGATCTGGCAGTGCAGCGCCGTCTGCTCGGCCGGCATCTCGGCCAGAAAGAAGCGCGTGTCGTAGCGTCGTGGCGAAGTCCTGGGCGTGATCCAGCGCGCGACGTAGAACATGAGGTCCGCCCGCGGGAGCAATCCCTCCCGTTGCGCCAGATCCGCTAGCGACAGGTCGCCGCGCTGCAGCGCGCCACGCAGCTCGCCGAACCGCGCCGCGCGCGCCGGCTCGGCCAGATCCAGCGGGCTGCCGTCCGCGGAGCTGGCGAGCAGCACCCCGGCCTCCTCGAACAACTCCCGCAGGCCGGCGATCCAGAGCGAGAGCCCGCCATCCGGGCGCTCCGCCAGCGGATCGCCCTGTGCAGCCAGGGCGGACCTGAGTGCGATCGGGTCAAGATGGAGCGCGTCAACCTCGGCCGCCGTCGGCTCGTCGTCGTCTCGGATCGTGCCGCCTGGGAAGACGAACATGTCTGCCGCGAACCGCATCTCGCGGTGGCGGCGCACCATGAACACTTCGATGCCGGCCGGTCCTTCGCGCAGGAGCACCACCGTGGCCGCCGGCCTGGGCAGAACGGGCGCCGGCGGCCGGTCGCTCATGCGTTGGTGAGGCGTAAGCCGAGCAGGCCGCCCAGCTCACGCGTCGCGCGGGCTCGTTCACCGGACGGCGGTAGGTCGGCGAGGCGCTGTAGCGAGGCCACCGCCGCGGGCGCATCGAGGTCGTCCTCGAGCGCCGCGATGCCACGCTCCAGTTCCGCCTGGGCGCTCGAACCATCGCCTGAGCAGCCCTCCTCCCGCGCCGTGCCGGCGAGACCGTTCGCCAGCTCCTGGAATGCCTGCAGCTCCCGTTCGTCGTAGTCAAACGTCTCACGATAATGGTGGCTGAGCAGCGAGAGACGAATAGCGTCGCCGCTGTACTCGCGGCGAAGCTCGCGGACGAACAGCATGTTCCCCAACGACTTGGACATCTTTTCGCCCTGGTAGCGCAGCATGGAGACGTGCATCCAGAAGCGCGAGAACGGCGAGACGCCAGTGAATGACTCCGATTGCGCGATCTCGCTCTCATGGTGGGGAAAGATCAGGTCTCCTCCACCGCCATGCACGTCAAGCCGCGGTCCGAGGTAACGGTAGGACATGGCGCTGCACTCGATGTGCCAGCCAGGCCGTCCTGGACCCCAGGGCGTCTCCCAGCTTGGCTCGTCGGGCGCGGACGCCTGCCAGAGGACGAAGTCGAGCGGGTCTTCTTTGTTCGGGTCCTGTGTGTTGGCGCCCCGCTCGTCCGAGATCTCCAGCATACGTGCGCGCGGCAGGGCACTGAGCGCGCCGTACGTTGGGAAGCGGCCGACCCTGAAGTAGACGTTCGCCCCGGCCAGGTAGGCGAAGCCCTGGTCCAGCAGCCGGCCGATCATGTCGAGCATGGTTGGCACCTCCTGGCTGGCCCAGGGGTACTGGTCCGGCGGTAGCACGTTCAGCGTCTCCAGGTCCGCCCGGAAGATCGCCACGTTGCCCTGCGCCAACTCACGCCAGCTCACATCGTCGCGCCGCGCTCGACGCAGCAGGTCGTCGTCCACGTCGGTCACGTTCTGAACGTACGTCGTCGCGAGCCCCCGGTGTCGCGCGACTCGAATCAGAAGGTCAAAGGTGACGTAGGTGAAGGCGTGGCCCAGATGGGTCGTGTCGTACGGCGTGACACCGCACACGTACAGGCGAACGCGGCCATCCGGGCACTCGAACGGCTCCTTACGTCCGCTCCAAGTATTGAAAAGAAGCAACGTTGCTCCGGTGGGGGGTGATGGAGCAGTATAGCCGGCGTCCCCGCGATGGCGCGGTATTCCGGGGCATCGTCCCGGGTGATGGGGACCGAGGCTCGCTCACGGAGTGCGGCATGGTGCTCGGGCAACCTCGCGGCTACCTCCGTTTACCCGCCTGGTACCCTCTGGTAGAGTTACTGACCCGACTGTCTGTGGTTTGAATCGCGGCCTGGAGATGGCTGGCAGTGGGAGAGCAATGATCGACTTCACCCTGACTGAGGAGCAACTGGCGCTCCAGGAGCTTGCTCGCGAGTTTGCCGAGCGAGAGATCCAACCCGTCGTCAAGGAGCGCGAGGCGCTCAACGACCCGAGTCAGCGGTTTCCCTGGGATCTCGTCGAGGCTGGCTCGAGCCTTGGCTTGCGTACCCTTGGCCTCCCGCCCGACTCTGGCGGCGCCGGGGCCAATGCCCTGGCGCAGTGCATCGTTGACGAGGAGCTGGCCTCGGGCGACGTTGGCGTCGCGACGATCTTCAGCCAGACGTCACGCCTGGCCCGGACCTTGTTCCGCTTCTGCTCTCCCGAGCAGCGCTCCCGCTACCTGGCGCCGGTCTCCGGGAGCCAACGCGGTCTGATCGCTGTCGCCGACGCTGATGCCGACGCCAGCTCCGAGAGCGCCTCCGGAGCTGGCGAGCGGACTCGGGCGGAACGACAGGGCGACGGCTACCTCCTGAACGGCCACAAGCTGATGGTCACGCTCGGCGCCGAGGCGAGCCTGGTCCTCGTCCTGGCTGACGTGAGCGGCCCGGAGCAGGCGTCCAACGGGCAGCCCGCGGTCTTCCTGGTGTCGAGCCCGGCGGACGGTCTGCGTGTGGGCAAGATCTGGACGAAGGTTGGCCAACGGCTGATCAGCAGCGCGGACCTGGTGCTTGAAA